>JAESSQ010000214.1 GCA_016764035.1 Gammaproteobacteria bacterium | reverse complement strand
GATACGCTCTTACGTATTAGATCAATCACGTATTAAAGATTTGCGCACCAATGTTGAAACAGGTAATACGCAGGCCGTGCTAGATGGTGACCTTGACCAATTCATCGAAGCCAGTTTAAAAAGTGGCCTGTAGTAAAAAAATATAGATGGTTATTTTGTGCGTCAGGTAATTAAGATTATTGCCAACGGTAAAATGACAGATGACATAACATAAGAAGTAAATATATGAGCACCGAAAACAAAACCGAAGATACACCATTATCCGTCGAAGAAGAAAATAAGTTGATAGTTCAGCGACGTGAAAAATTACAATCACTGCGTGAGACGGCAAAGGAAAATGGTGAAACTGCCTTTCCAAATGCCTTTCGTCGCGATGCATTGGCGGCAGATTTATTAACGGCGTATAACGATAAAACCAGAGAGCAACTGGAAGCGTTAACGGTTCAAGTTGCTATTGCTGGTCGTATGATGGCCAAGCGTATTATGGGTAAAGCCAGTTTTGCTCATGTACAGGATATGTCGGGCCGCATACAGTTATTTGTACAGCGTGATAGTTTGCCCGAAGGTGTCTATAACAACGGTTTTAAAAAATGGGATGTCGGCGATATTATTGGTGCAACAGGTGTTTTGTTTAAGACCAAGACAGATGAGTTGTCGGTAAAAGTTGACAGCATACAATTATTAACCAAGTCGTTACGCCCGCTGCCCGATAAATTTCATGGCTTAACCGACACTGAAATTCGTTATCGTCAACGCTATGTTGATCTGATAATGAACGCAGAGGTTAAGCAAAAGTTCTTACTGCGTTCGAAAATCATCCGCTTCATTCGTAACTACTTTGATACCCGTGATTATGTCGAAGTCGAAACACCGATGATGCAGATTATTCCTGGTGGAGCAACAGCGCGACCATTTGAAACTTTCCATAATGCACTGGATCAACCGATGTTTCTGCGTATCGCGCCAGAGTTATATTTAAAACGTCTGGTCGTCGGTGGCTTTGAACGTGTTTACGAGATTAATCGTAACTTTAGAAACGAAGGTGTTTCTACGCGTCATAATCCCGAATTCACCATGCTCGAATTTTATCAGGCGTATGCAGATTACAATGATTTGATGGATATTACCGAAGATCTGTTACGCCAAATTGCTATCAATTTGCTTGGTAGTACCGATGTAGTTAATGAAGGTAATACCTACGATTTCGGTAAGCCTTTTGCACGCATGACAATATTTGAATCGGTTTTGCATTTTAACCCTGAGATAACGGCAGAGGCGCTGGCTGATATAGGCAGTGCTAGAGAAATTGCAAATGATCTTGGCGTTAAACTAAAAGACAGTTATGGCCTGGGTAAGATGCAGATTGAAATATTCGAAAAAACCGTCGAACATCGTCTGATGGATCCGACGTTTATCACCGAGTACCCAACCGAAGTTTCACCACTGGCAAGACGTAATGATAGCAACTCCTTTGTAACTGATCGTTTTGAGTTTTTCGTTGGTGGTCGTGAGCTCGCCAACGGTTTTTCTGAATTAAATGACGCGGAAGATCAGGCCGAACGTTTCAAAGCGCAAGTAGCAGAAAAAGATGCCGGAGATGATGAAGCCATGCATTTCGATGCTGATTATATCCGTGCACTGGAATTTGGTTTGCCACCGACGGCGGGTGAGGGAATAGGTATTGATCGCCTGGTTATGTTGCTGACGGATTCGCCATCGATCCGTGATGTAATTCTGTTTCCACACATGAGGGCAGAAGCTGATAACACCTAGTCATTCTGTTTGCTCCTGATAATGGCCAGCTAATTTGGTTTAAAGCTAATTCTGCACATGTAGAATTTTGCTATCGAGATTAGTATGGTTTTCTAGTTTTCCGTTGATTAGGTATCATCGGTGTGGTTGATACAACCTGAATGCCAAAATATCAACAGGTAATTGAAGTGCCACTCATCCATCATGGATTTACAACCCTTCCATTCGCTTTTGCGGCTTGCTCGTATCGAGTAACCTTGATCAATTTAACAACCCCTTATACGTTCTAACCGTATTTTTAAAATATTATTTTAGTCATTAATAATAAATATTTAAATAATTTATTGGCATGTATTTTGCTAATTATTAAGAAACGACATTAAATTGTCATTTATTAAATATATTCCTTTAATTGTCGATAATGAACAAAGCATTTCTTGATGTGGATGATAGGTATTGGAGTTGTTAGATGAAAGTTCAATTGACACAGAAGACAAGTATGAAATCACCAGTGTTAGAAGTCGCAATACTAAAAGAAAACCAACTGAAACGCGTATCCGACTTTATTGGTAGTGAAGTAGGTATACAGCTACCATCATCTAAACACAAATTAGTTGAGGGTCGTTTACAAAAACGACTAACTATTTTAGGTTTTAATGATTTTGAAAGTTATCTTAACCACACATTAGAAACATCTGCGGGTGAACTAGAAAAATTACATCTTATTGATGTTATTACAACTAATAAGACACATTTTTATAGAGAATCAAACCATTTTGATTATCTTGAGAAATCAGCTATAGCAGAGCTAGAACTAATGAAACTCAATGACGCTAGACAAGAATTAAATTTTTGGAGTGCCGGTTGTTCTAGTGGTGAAGAAGCCTACACATTAAGTATTGTGTTAAATGAAATAGCGTCGCAAAAAAGAAATTTTTTATTTAATATTTTTGCAACAGATATTTCTCAACGATGTTTAGAAAAAGCTAAACGAGGTATTTATACAGAAAATCAGATAGATATTGTCCCTATTTCATTAAGAAAAAAGTATTTTTTACGAAGTAAAAATAAGAAGGAAGCTTTAGTTCAAATGGGAACTGAACTAAAACGAGAAATAAAATTTATGAAATTAAATCTTATGGATAAAAGATTTTCATTGGAAACAAAAATGGATGTTATTTTTTGTCGAAATGTAATGATCTATTTTAATGATCAATTACGTGAAGAATTAGTCTCTAAGTTTGAAAATCAATTGGTTGATGGTGGCTATTTGTTTGTGGGTCATTCGGAATCATTAAACGGAAAAAAAACAATACTTAAACAGGTTTCGCCAATGGTTTATCGTAAGGTTTGAAGCTTTGTAATTTATTTATAAGGAATTCTATAAATTATAAAACTCTACCAATAAGAGTTGTAACATAATTATGCTAACAAATAAAAAGAAAGTAATAAATGTAATGTTGGTTGACGATTCTGCAGTCGTGCGTCAAACATTATCAGCAGTACTAAATTCTGACCCTGACATTAATGTTATAGAGGCTTGCTCAGACCCTTTTTTTGCTGCAAAAAATTAAGAACGGTAACGCCCGATGTCATGGTATTAGATGTTGAAATGCCCAGAATGGATGGTATTACTTTTTTACAAAAAATAATGTCACAAAATCCACTACCAGTAATTATATGTTCGACATTAGTCGCTACAGGATCAGCGACCACTTTAAAAGCTCTCGAATATGGGGCTGTTGAAATCATTCAAAAACCAACAATTGGTACAAAAAAATTTTTAGAAGAAGCAAAAGTTCAACTAACAGATGCTGTTAAAGCTGCTGCTAATGTAAACCTTTCAAGATTAACAGCAAGAACAAAACAAATATCACCTAAACTTTCTGCTGATGCCGTTTTATCGGGTGTTAATGGTAAAGCTATGACCAAAACGACAGAGCAAATAATTGTTATAGGTGCATCGACTGGTGGTACAGAAGCGCTTCGTAGTGTACTAGAAGCAATGCCATTAAATTCTCCTGGTATCGTTATAGTCCAACATATGCCACCTGGATATACTGCCTCGTTTGCTGAAAGATTAAATGATATTTGCAAAATAAGTGTTAAAGAAGCAGTTAATGGAGATTCTGTATTATGTGGTCATGCCTTAATTGCACCTGGTAATAAACATACGTTAGTAAAAAGAAGTGGTGCTAAATATTATGTTGAAGTAAAAGATGGGCCTCTTGTAGCTAGGCATAGACCCTCTGTTGATGTTCTATTTAGATCAGCAGCGCGTTACGCTGGTAGTAATGCTGTTGCTGCAATTCTTACAGGTATGGGTGACGATGGTGCTGCTGGAATGAAAGAGATACATGAGGCAGGCTCTCGCACCATAGCACAGGATGAAAAAACAAGCGTTGTTTACGGTATGCCGGCTGCAGCCGTTAAACTTGGAGGTGTAGATGCAATACTACCACTGGAAAAAATAACAGCTGCTTTAATATCAAATTAAATTAAAAATCCTTTAACGTAAATTATATGAATGTTGCTATGCGAAAGATGAGTTATGAATCTGAAATACAGGAAGTAATATCATCAGGTAAAATTTTAAATGTTCTCATTGTTGATGACAGTAATGTTATTCGTTGTGCTATCAGAGAGATCCTTGAGATAGGTAATATCCAGGTGACAGAAGCATCCGATGGTGAAGAGGCTCTTAAATCTGTTCGTAAAAATGTGCCCGACCTAGTATTACTCGATGTCGTTATGCCCGAGATCAATGGTATAACTGTTTTGAAAAAGTTACGTAAATCTTATTCGAAACTCCAACTTCCTATAGTTATGGTTACTTCACGAGACTCAGCACAGGAAGTTGTACAAGCTTTAGATTATGGCGCTAACGACTATATTACTAAGCCTATCGATTTTGATATTTTATGGGCAAGACTTAGTAATCAATTAATGCAAAAACAGGCCGCTGAGTTTTTGCGTTTAGCGAAAATTAGACTCGAAAAACAAATTAAGCAACGAACAGAAGAGCTGAAGCTTACTAATTTACAACTTGAAAAAGAAATAGAAGTAAGAACAGTTGCAGAAAGTGAATTACAGAAGCAAGCAAGTTATGATGGATTAACTGGCCTACCAAATAGAAGTCTTGCCTCGGACCGCTTAACTCAAACATTAGTGAAAGCAAAAAGACATACTTTGAATCCATGTTTAGCATTTATTGACCTGGATAATTTCAAATATGTAAATGATACCTTTGGTCATTCTGCAGGTGATGATTTACTGAGAGAAGCAGCTAGGAGATTACTAGAATGTGCCAGGGGTAGTGATACGGTAGCAAGGTTAGGTGGTGATGAATTTTTACTAATTTTAGATGATGATGATAATTTAAAAACATCAGACCACGAAATTGCTGTTCGTCATGTAGCAGAACGAATACTCGAAAGTTTTTCAAAACCTTTTAACATTAATGGTCAGGATATAACCATAACGCCTAGTCTTGGCTTCTCGGTATATCCTAAAGATGGAGAAGATGAAGATACTTTAATGCGTCATGCCGATGCAGCTATGTACCGTTCAAAAAATGAAGGTAAAAACACGTATTGTTTTTATTCGCCTGAAATGACAGTTAAAGCAAAATTAAGAGTGAATGTCGAAACACAGCTCAGGCATGCTTTAGAACGTAAAGAATTATCGCTTCACTATCAACCTATAATTGATGCTGAAACAGGAAAAATCATTAAAGCAGAAGCACTATTACGATGGAATAGTAAGGAACTAGGAATGATAATGCCTGATTACTTCATTCCTATTGCCGAAGAAACAGGGTTAATTCTACCTATTGGTGACTGGGTTATAACATCAGTTTGTAAACAATTAAAAGAGTGGCGTAATTTAGGATGGGACGATCTCTGTATAACCGTTAACGTATCTGCACGACAATTACACGCTGATAGTTCATTAATCGATACATTAACTCAATCACTAAAAAATTCCGGATTACCAACCAATGCTATTCAATTTGAATTAAAAGAGGGTGTTTTTTTAGAAGACACGAGTCATTTAAATACGATGATTCAAACACTAGAAAATAAGGGTATTAAATTACATATGGATGATTTCGGATCGGGATATGCATCTCTCTCATGTATTAAAAGACATAGTTTTGACTCAATAAAAATCGACTGTAATATTATAATGAATCTTGTTGACGACATAAAAAATAAAAAATTCGTGACTGCAACTATTGCAATGGCAAAAAGCCTTGGCATTCATGTTATTTCAAAAGGTGTAGAGACTAAAAAACAACTTCAATTTTTACAGAATGTGCAATGTGAACTCATACAAGGAAACTATTTCAGTAAACCAGTAACTAGCGATCAATTTATAAAGCTTTTAAAACATGTTTAAGAGGTAGATTCTTTCTTTAATATGTTACGAATAGTAAGTGAAGCGTAAAGTGTGAAATCCTTAAACGATCAGATTATCTTTTATACGAGGCCAATAATATATACGACACTTGTAATTTTATCCTACGACATCACGCATATCTAAGTATACCTGCAATTTTATCATTTCATTTCTATCCACTCCCAACATCTTATCTAAATAATTATTTACTTTAGCGTTAAATTTAATTATTTGTATTACTAAGGATTATATCCTTACTGCCGATAGGTTCACCATACAGTATTTTTACGTATAGCCGATTGAAAAAAAACATTACAGAGGGTGAATTATGTCAATTAGTCAGGAAGTTTCAAGTGATGGTAAATATGTTCATATCAATATTTCAGGACGATTTGATTACAAAATATCTCAGGATTTTAGAGATACGTATCGTCAAGTGCCAGGGCAGGAGGGTGTGTCGTATCATGTTAATTTAAGTGATCCCAGTTACATGGACAGTTCAGCCTTGGGTATGTTGTTGTTACTTCGTGAGCACGCAAAATGTCGTGGCGGTGCAGTAGTAATCGAACAACCAAGTGAGCAGATTGATAGTATCTTAAAAGTAGCTAATTTCGAGCAACTTTTTACTATAAATTATACTGCATCAGAACCTTCAGTATCAAAATTAGGTACCGGTACAGGTAGATGAATCATGTTTTATCATCAATTAATGCAGGTGTGATTCCAGTTGCGATTGAGAAATACATGCTCGTTATTAGTGACTCTGATAAAACAGTAGCTGAAATACAACACGTTCTTAATCAAGACTCCATAAACTTTCTCGTATCCAGTGGAAGTAAGCAAGCATTAAATTTGTTTGTAACTAACCATATCGATTATGTAATTATTGATTTGGATTCAATTGATATGCCGAGTGATGAGCTCGTATACGCCTTACGTGTAAGAGTTAGTGATAATTTTATACCGATAATTGTTATCGCATCTTCTATTAATGAAGAGATATTATCAAACTGTCTGTCAGCTGGTTGCGATGATTTTCTTATTAAACCTATTTCACATATAACCATAAAAACAAAGCTTTCTGCTTTAGATCAAATGCATGAGCTTAAGAATTTATATAAAGATTCTATTAATGAACAATTAGTGGCTAAACAGATACTTGCCTTTGCATTGGCTGAAAGAAACGTTGAATTCGAAGAAATAAAACTTCTCACCAAATCAAAAGCAGTTTTCAGTGGGGATTTGTTTTTAACAGCCCTTATTCTATCGATATGCTGGGCAACAATACGATGGGATTATACGCTTATACTATTTTTGGATTTG
>JAESSQ010000213.1 GCA_016764035.1 Gammaproteobacteria bacterium | reverse complement strand
GTAGGTTCAGCGTTCGTAAAACATCTTCTCCCATCGCGCCACTTGCGCAAAAAAACGTAAGCGACTGCGCTGATGATGTTAGCGCAATATCGAGTTCGCGCATGGCGAGCTTTGCACGTGACTGTGCTTTTGGCAGTGCGCCACGTGAGAATGCCTGTTTGACAATAGCATCACCATCACTGCCTTTTAATGCAACCGCACCACCAATACCGGCGAGAGGGTTGATGACAAAACCTATTTTCATTGACCTGTTTTCATGTGGTCAGCGTTTTCTTAACTTGATGATTAAACTTAACAAGTTTATCAGTTTAATAGAGCATCAGCCTGCTCAGAATGGTAAAGTTGTGCATTGTAATTTATTGCTTTTCGGGCTATTTCTAAACTAACCATTAACATGACATCAACATGAAATTTTCTGACTGTTTTCAACCAAGAAATCAAACCTGCGCTGTTACCATTGCAGAGGCCACAGCGGGTAGCATAATCGTAGGCGGTGGTGCACCAATCGTCATACAGTCGATGACCAATACCCACACCGCAGATATCGCGGCGACCACACACCAGATTATGCAACTTGCCAATACAGGATCTGAACTGGTGCGTATTACTGTTAATGATAATGCCGCAGCCGCAGCCGTACCTCACATCCGTGAAGCACTTGATAACAAACATTGCCACGTACCTTTGGTTGGTGATTTTCATTATAACGGCCACAAGTTATTAAGTGATTATCCCGAATGTGCGCAGGCACTCGCAAAATACCGTATTAACCCTGGCAATGTTGGCAAAGGCAAAAAACGTGATGCACAATTTTCAACCATGATTGAGCTTGCCTGCAAATATGATAAGGCGGTTCGTATCGGTGTTAATTGGGGCAGCATGGATCAGGCATTATTGGCCAGCCTGATGGATGAGAATGCCCAACTAGACACGCCACACGACGCACATAATGTAATGTTAGAAACCGTCATTCGCTCAGCGCTAGAAAGCGCCAAACAAGCAGAAGACATCGGACTGGCTAAAAACAAAATTATTCTGTCATGCAAAATGAGCGTGGTGCAAGATTTAGTAACTGTCTATCGCTCTCTCGCTAGCCGTGATAACTACGCCCTGCATTTAGGTTTAACCGAGGCTGGCATCGGCTCCAAAGGCATCGTCGCATCAACTGCCGCACTCAGCATATTAATGCACGAAGGTATTGGCGATACCATTCGTATTTCACTAACACCTGAACCAGGTGCTCCTCGCGAAAAAGAAGTTATTGTTGCTCAGGAAATATTGCAAACCATGGGGCTGCGCGCCTTTGTTCCTCTAGTGACTGCCTGCCCAGGTTGCGGTCGAACAACCAGCACCTATTTTCAGGAACTTGCATCACAGGTACAAGATTTTTTACGCACACAGATGCCTGAATGGAAAAAATCTTATCATGGCGTAGAAAATATGTCGGTTGCAGTAATGGGCTGTGTGGTTAATGGCCCCGGTGAAAGCAAACACGCTAATATTGGTATTAGTCTGCCCGGCACAGGCGAACGCCCCGTCGCACCCGTTTATGAAAATGGTGAAAAAACGGTAACACTAAAAGGCGATAACATTGCAGAAGAGTTTGAGCAGTTAATCAACGCTTATATAAACCAAAACTATCAGAAAAAAACATAACCTCACAAACACCGCTCATCTAGCGAACCTCTGTTTCAGGCTCTAATATAATGGTTACACGGTTGTTTATTTGCGCTGCAACATTCCAATCCACAGCGTTTGTTAACGAGTCATACTCTGGGTAGTCTACAAATGAAAATACTCTCGAGATATTTTCAACATCGATATTAATACCCTGCTGCCGAAGCTTTTTGATCTCAGAAAGGAAATTCGCGAAAGCTAATGATTGGTGCGCGGATGGCAGATCATTCGGTTGGATATCATTGCCTATAAAATCACATTGATTTACTGGCAGCGCATCATCAGCTAACACGAGCTCTCCCAACAAATTGCGACTCAAACAAAATCTTCCAACATGCGTTTGTATTATTATACTTCCTCGGTAGCCTACATCTAATGCTTTTTTGACTATTTCCTCTACACTCGACAGACGATTATCTGATAACGCTAATTCTTTAAATGAATATTCGAAAACAAGATTATTAGCCCAAGCGATAAAAGCCAACTTTTTCTGAAATGTTTCAGCAGCAACCCTAGTGGTCAGTTTAGTGCTAGTGTCGATATTCGCTGAATTTGCACTTTGTTCTTTATAGAGGGCCGTTATTTCATTTTCAAGCTGCCGATTTTGAGTAGATAAACTGACATTAAATAACACTGAAAGCACGAAGAGAAAAACCGCAAGATAAATTGCCCAGTGTATATTCCTTTTTTCTTCTACTAGCGATACTGAATTTTCTATTTGATCTTCACGTTCTTTCTTTAATCGATTAAATATTTCATGGCTAACAGATTCAATACCCAACCACATACTTTTATGCAACTCTATGGTTTGCTCATCCATCAACCTTTGCATGTCCTTTAAATAGATATCACGCGTATTTTTATCAATAGATACAACAGAGGTGTCTTTCTCTATTACGACATCATTTTCTCGTGGTGTATCTAAAACAAGTGTCGTGTCTAACTGCTTATCATCAACCAGACCCAACTCAAATAATGATTCTTTTAAACCAACCGGAGATATTGTTTTTGAAATAATACCCACTGCGCCTAGTTCACGAGCTTTGCTGAGATATACCTCACCATCTTTAGAGGTATACATCAAAATAGGAATTACTGCGGTTTCCGGATTGCTTTTAATGCGCTTAACAGCTTCAAAACCGTCAATATCAGGCATCATGTGATCCATGAAAATAACATCGGGGCAATTTTCTTCTAGATAGGTAATGGCATCTGTTGCTGATTCAACCGTATCAACCTCGAGCCCTACATTATTAAGCATACGCTTGAGTACAGCGCGTGCTGATTTTGAGTCATCGACAACTAGTGATTTTTTAACTGACATAAACCTGTTTGATTTAATTAAAACCGTTACGATAGTACATTAATAAAATTTAAATAACTTCTTACTTGTACTGTAGAGCATAAATCTTAAGGCGACCAGAATTATGCTAGGCGCTGACTTTTTGTGTATTTATTGCACGACGCTTATTCACTGCATTAGCCAGTGTACGCAAACAGCTATCCGTTGTCTCCCAGGATATACAAGCATCTGTAATGCTTTGCGCGTAGGTTAATGGCTGCCCTGCTATAACATCTTGCCTACCTTCAACAAGGTGACTTTCCAGCATCACACCCATTATGCTATTTTCTCCACCAGCAAGTTGTCCGGCAACGTTGTCACACACATCAACTTGTCGGCGGTAGTCTTTCATACTGTTGGCATGTGAACAGTCGACCATTACCTGGGGCTTTAAGCCATATTTTTTCAGTTGTTCAGATGCATGTCGAACACTAGCCGCATCATAATTAGGTTGCTTGCCACCACGTAAAATAATATGGCAATCCTGATTTCCTTTGGTAGAAAAAATAGCAGACTGCCCCTCTTTCGTTAACGACATGAAAACATGCGGATGAGATGCAGACTGAACGGCATCGATTGCAATTTTAAAGCCACCATCTGTACTGTTTTTAAAACCGACAGGGCAGGATAACCCCGATGCTAATTCACGATGGCCCTGACTCTCGGTCGTTCTTGCACCTATAGCTCCCCAGCTAACCAAATCGGCCACATATTGTGGACTAATTAAATCCAGGTATTCGGTACCGGTTGGAATACCCTTAATGGCCAGGTCACGAAGCAACTCACGGGCAAGGCGTAAGCCTTTATTAATTTTAAAACTTTCATCTAAATCTGGGTCATTGATTAAGCCTTTCCAACCCACAGTAGTTCGAGGCTTTTCAAAATAGACACGCATGATGATGCATAAATCATCTGAAAGCTCAGTCATTAATACTTTTAGTTTGTCTGCATATTCTCTAGCTGCGTCCGGGTCATGTACTGAACAGGGCCCAACAATAACCAGCAAGCGGTCATCTTCACCGTGTAGAATTTTATGTATCGCTGAGCGCGCATGGTATACCGTCTCTGACGCACGTTCATCCATCGGAAATTCATCATGTAACTCTATAGGTGGCAATACTTCCTGTAAGCCTGTAATACGTATGTCATCGGTTTTAAAAAATCATTATTTTACTCGTGGAGCTTGCGAACAAGCACAAATTTCATCTATTTATCAATTATATAGCAATAATAAGAAACTATCTAAG
>JAESSQ010000212.1 GCA_016764035.1 Gammaproteobacteria bacterium | reverse complement strand
TTTCTCGCCTACTTTTTTCTTGGTGATTACGACGCAGTCTGGATACTCTATGCACAAATCCCAGGGCTTTATATCGGTTACGCCTTAGGTAATTTTGGCGCGATTTTACGGCCCTTTATGTTGGAAGAAAAAATAAACGAAGAAGTGAATCAACGCGCACTGCAGGCATTTTACGAACATAACTTACATGCCACAAAAGATCACACAGCGATTCTTATTATGGTCTCCCTGCTCGAACACCGTGTAGAAATCCTCGCCGATGCCGGCATCAACTCAAAAGTTTCCAAAGAGACCTGGCAAGGCATAGTGAACGACATGGTCACTTGCATTAAAACAAATGATCTCAGCGAAGGTTTCTGTATTGCTGTAAATAAATGCGGCGTCATCCTCGCGAAAGACTTCCCAGGTGGTCATGATAATCCTGATGAAGTTTGCAATAAGTTGATTGTCGAAGATTAAATTGAATAAAAAAGGGGCAAGGGTCAAAAAAGGGGCAAGGGTCAGGCCTTACATTTTGCATTGAAACACTCAAAACTCTTCAATAAAAAAAATTATTTTAACTATATTAACAAGTTCTAAAAGTCTGTTTTGTGGTGTTTTGAGCCTATCAATGTAAAAGGCTAAAGGTCTCTTTTGCGTCGGTTTTTTTCTGTCATTCCCGTTTTCTAGATGTCTGTTATGCGGTAGTTTAGCGATGCTTTACTTCAGGTTGAGTTGCCAGATAACTTCTAGCTCAATTTTAAAATATGTCAGATTAAGTTTGAGTCACTACACTTTAACGTCTAGTTTCCCTGTTAGACTCTCTGTGAAAGCTGATAATCTACATTAATAAACGCACCGATCTCTGCCAGAAAACGGATTGTTCTAGCACCAAAGCCTACTTCAGGGCTTACTTCCTCTTTATCAACAGACAACACCAGAACCACACCGACTCTGGGCGATAAGTTGTGACTTTCGATCACTTGCAGAATCTTATCTTTAACCGGCTCCAGTTGCTTGATGATGATGTCTGTCAAAGCATAAACGTCGATATCATCGGCGACATTATCCGTCGATAATTCCCATGAACTAATAACAGGCTTATCTAAACCACTGTGCATACCAGCATTATTAATTGAGGTGGGTTCTACACCGAGCAAGCGTGTGATGTCATCGGGGTTGAAATGATAGCCACTGAGTGCAAAAAATGCCCTTGCTTTATTAGATGCCAAAATTGTGTCCTCATCGATTAACAGTAAATATGACTGGAAATTATAACGTGTAGAAGGAATGGCTGCAGCATTAAACCTTTAACTTCAATTGCCCCAGAGTTCGCTTAATCGTTGATCACGACCGCAGCTGTATCGATAAAATTTATAGCGCAATGGATTTTTCTGGTAATAATCCTGGTGATAGTCTTCAGCTGGATAGAAAGTGGAGGCGGCTACGATTTCGGTGGCAATGGCTTCGGTAAAAGGTTTGGTTTTTTGTAGTTGGTTAAATGATTGCTTTGCCGCTTTTTCCTGCGCGCTATTCAAGGGGTAAATACCCGAACGATATTGCGTTCCCGCGTCACAAAACTGTCGATTCACCGCTACTGGGTCAATATTCTTCCAGAACACTTCCAGTAATTCTGCATAAGAAACTTTTGCAGGGTTAAATATAATTTCTATGGCTTCGGTATGGCCGGTAGTACCTGCTGAAACTTCTCGGTAGGTAGGGTTCTTTTTATGGCCAGATGTATAACCCGACGTGGTTGAGATAACACCGTCGAGTTTGTCGAAGGGTGGTTCCATGCACCAGAAGCAGCCGCCAGCAAAGATGGCCGTTTCATTATGTGAGCTTATATTTTGTAGGTTTGTTGGCGTAGCAGCAAAAACGGGTGTAATTAACAGGTTCAGCAGCATCATGAAAAATGAGGCAAATAGTAATTTCATTATGTGGTCCAATAGTAAGTGGTGTTGCTAGGACTGTTGCTACTTGAATTAGTTTCTGTGGCGTTAAATATTTTATTTATCACATTATTTTTAGCATAAAAAAAGTCAGGTCACAGTGTGACCTGGCTTCGTATGGTAGTTGAGCCACCCTAAAAAAGTGGTTGGCTACCTAAACGGTTTGCACTGGCCGATTCCAAAAGAGGTTTCGGCCAGATAGCTAGAGTTTTAACCTACCAGCACACCGCCGTACTGAACAAAGAAAGGTACAAACACCAGGCTTAAGATAGCTGAGAGCTTGATAAGAATGTTCAGTGAAGGACCCGATGTGTCTTTAAGTGGGTCGCCTACCGTGTCACCGACAACCGCGGCGGTGTGGACATCAGAGCCTTTACCACCCAAATTACCTGCCTCAACATATTTTTTGGCGTTATCCCATGCGCCGCCACTGTTGGATGCAGCAATGGCCATTACGCCACCGGAGACCAACGAGCCGGCAAGCAATCCAGCAACCGCCTGGATGCCAAACAGATAACCGCATAGTAGAGGTGCGCCAAATATCAGGATACCGGGTGGAATCATCTCGCGTAATGCGGCTTTGGTGGAAATGGCCACGCATTCTTCGTAGTCTGGCTCACCCGTGCCTTCCATAATACCAGGGATGGTTCTGAACTGACGTCTGACTTCTTCGATCATGTCGTAGGCCGCTTTACCGACTGACTTCATCGTCATGGCACTGAAAAGTGCGGGTATTACAGCGCCAACGAATAAACCGGTAAATACCATCGGGTCTAACAGGTTGATGCTACCGAGTAAGTCATAGTCCGCACCATTCTTTTCCTTAAGCAATAAATCAGCACGGGTCAAAAATGCTGCAAAAAGTGCTAATGACGTTAGTATGGCTGCGCCGATGGCAAAGCCTTTACCCATAGCAGCTGTGGTGTTACCTGCAGCGTCGAGGACATCGGTACGTTCGCGTACGGTTTTATCCATGCCAGCCATTTCTGCGATACCACCAGCGTTATCGGCAACGGGCCCGTAGGCATCGATAGTCAGGGCGATAACTAGTGTACCAAGCATGCCGAGAGCGGCGATGGCGACACCGTACATGCCAGCAAAAACCCAAGGGAAATAGATAGCCAGTGCAATCGCCAGATAAGGGCCAACCGTACTCTTATAGCCCAGCGCCAGGCCGAATATGATATTGGTGGCAGCGCCGGTTTCGCAAGATTTTGCGAGTTCTCTAACCGGGCCATAGGCGTCCGAGGTGTAATACTCGGTCATCAGACCAACGACCAGGCCGGCGACAAGTCCCGTCAGGAAGCAGTAATATACGCCCAGGTTTGTGTAAGTTTCACCTGCAATCTCAAATGTGGCGGGTATCATTTCCAGAGTAACAAAGTACATGACGATAGCCAT
>JAESSQ010000211.1 GCA_016764035.1 Gammaproteobacteria bacterium | reverse complement strand
TGCGTTTGATCATTACCCGCATGTGCTAGCGGGCGTGAATTTATGGTTGAGACGATAATATCATCAGGTGCACTATCTGCCTGACCATCGTTAACAATTAATTGCGCAACGTAGTCTCCCGGGCTATCAAGTAAAAATGATGGCCTGGCAATAAAAACATTGTCGAGTACGGCAAGGCTATTTGTAGGCACAGAGATAAATGACCAATGGTGTGTTAAGAAATCACCATCGGCATCGAGTGACGCGCTACCATCGAGTGTAATAGTATTACCGATAAAATCTGCCTGATCAGAACCTGCATTTGCCACTGGCAGAGTGTTAGGCGACATAACATTAACAACGGCACTATCAGGAGCACTGTTATCGGTGCCATCATTGACTATTAACTGAGCAACATATTGCCCTATTAAATCAGTAACAAACGTTGGTTGAACGACAAACTCTGAACTAAGTACAGCATTGCTACCCGCTGGTTTTGCCGCCATTTGCCAGGACCAGGTTAGTGCATCACCATCAACATCCGTCGAACCACTGCCATCAAACATTACCTGTTGATTAGTAAATACACTTTGATCAAGTCCCGCATCAGCGACAGGTGCGGTGTTAATATGCGCCATTAAAACATTAACAGCAACCGTATCTGCTGTACTGCTGCTTTGCTCGTCAGACACGATAAGTTCAATTATATATACACCTGTGACAACTGGCGTAAACGAAGGCGTTAGCGATTGCGGATTACTCAGTATAATATTGCTAGCTGCAGGTTGTGAAATTATTGTCCAGTACACTGTAAGTACGTCGCCATCTCTATCGTAAGATTCATTGCCATCAAGTGTGACTATTTGACCGACAACAACACTTTGGTCAATGCCGGCATTTGCGATGGGTTTGCCATTACTAAAATCACCCTTTATTAAGCGGGTTATGTTAGCTCGAATCTTTTTAGCATCTGCTTTTAGTTGATCGGCAACAGACGGTTCAATAACGTGATGTGATTTATATTTTGCAAGAAGTTTAAGATAACGATTAATAGAATGTCTGGATTTTTTGAAACGTTTTATCGCTTTCTTTTGTATACCTTGTGCATATTTATCTATACCTGAGGCAATATGTTTTTGTGCAGCTTCGAGCCTGACTACTAAATGTTTTCGCTTATGCGCTGAGGTATCAAGGTTTTTTGTTTTATCTATAAGTAGCTCTATATCGCCTTGAATAGATTCTGCATGATGAATAAATAAGTCGGGCGTAGATGCTGAGGAGACACTTGCCTGGCATATTAAAATGCCAAACAGAAATGTAAACCAATTGAAATAACTCATTTTTGCGTGACTTTCCATGTCTCACCACTTCCTTTTTATTTTTAAGTACACATAGTATTTGTATAAATATTATGTGCCTATTCCGTGAAGCATATAAAAACATCTTGATAAAAAAGTCAATAAAAATTTATCTGCTTCAGAAGAAAGTCACTAAAAATTTAATGTCATTAATATAATATTGTCTTTATAACAATAACTTTTATGTAGCTATAACGCTCACGTACCACAAAATGTTTCCACCACAACTTCGTCAGGTTTCGGTGGCAACATAAACTTGTCTTTTCCTTCTTGTATCACATAGGGGTTTTGCAATACGTCATGTAATTCGTGGAATACTGAAAAATCATTACGGTCTTCTGCCGCTCTAATAGCCGCTTCTATTTGATGATTACGCGGAATATAAATCGGGTTAACTGCCTGCATAGCTGCTTGCCTATTATCATCACTCAGCGTTTGTTCATCTAATCGTTTACGCCATTTAACAAGCCATTCATCAAACTGTTCAGGCTTAGCAAACAAATCCCTGCACGCATTTTCATGCTCTGATGCTTGTGTCTGTTTATTGTTAGATAATCTTGAAAGATGAAAAAACATCAAGGTAAAATCCACAGCGTTATCGGCCATGGTATCGAAAAGTTCTTCGATAAGGGTTTTATCATTCTCCATTGCCGTCGCTGAAACCAGTTTTGGGTCTGCCGACAGACCGCACTTCGCTCGCATGCCCGTCAACCAGTGTTTATGACTAGATTCGACATAACTTTGTAAAACCTCTTTCGCGATGTCTGTTGCCGCGTCTGTATCGTCTGCAAGTAACGGCAATAATGTTTCGGCTAATCGCGTTAAATCCCACAGGCCTATGGACGGTTGATTACTATATGCGTAACGCCCACGTCTATCGATAGAACTAAACACCTGATCATGATCGAAAGCATCCATAAACGCACACGGTCCGTAATCGATGGTCTCGCCGGCTATCGACATGTTGTCGGTATTCATCACGCCGTGAATAAACCCTAACGTCATCCACTGTGCAATTAATGCCACTTGAGCATCAACAACTGATTGAAAGAAAACAATGTAAGGGTTTTCGGCTTCGCATGCTTGCGGGTAATTACGTTCAATAACAAAGTCTGCCAGTTTTTTAACAGCGTCTGCATCTCCCTGCGCAGAAAAATACTGGAATGTACCGACGCGAACAAAACTGGTGGCAATGCGAGTAATGATACCGCCAGGCACTAATCCGCCCCTCACTACATCTTCTCCTGTAGTAACCACTGCTAATGCACGTGTGGTCGGCACGCCGAGTTTAAACATTGCTTCGCTGAGTAAATATTCACGTATTACAGGCCCCAATGCAGCACGTCCGTCACCCGAGCGTGAAAAAGCGGTACGCCCTGAACCTTTTAATTGCATAGCATAAAATTTATTATCAGGCGTTTCTATATCACCCAACAAGATGGCGCGACCATCGCCTAACTGCGGATTAAAACCGCCAAACTGATGACCCGCATAAGCCATTGCTAACGGGTCTGCACCATCGGGAATATAATTACCCGAAAAAATAGCTGCACCGTCCGTTGAGTTTAAATCGATAGAAGACAAACCCAACGTTTTCGCGAGTTCATCATTAAATTTTATTAGTGTTGGGTTTGCAACAGGTACGGGATTAGTCTTAACGTAAAACGTTTTACCTAAACATTCGTATTGATTATTGAAATGCATTGGTTTCAATTTTTCTCTCTATTTAATTTTAATAATAGTAACGATAGATAATAGTTTAACTTTTCTATTGCTAAGTATGTTTATACTTCACGGTCACGCACACCGAGCAAGTAAAGAATACCATCCAGACCCAGACTAGAAATACTGTGGCGAGCACTTTCGCGTACCAGTGGTTTGGCGTGAAAGGCAATGCCCAGGCCGGCAATGGCAAGCATAGGTAAATCGTTAGCACCATCACCTACCGCTACGGTTTGTTTCATATCGATGTTAAATTCAGCGGCCATTTGTCGAAGGTATTCTGCTTTTTTCTCACCATTAACAATTTCACCTTTTACTTTACCGGTGAGTTTACCATCGCTGATATCAAGTTCATTGGCCGCTACAAAATCCAGCTCCCATCGATCTTTTAAACGGTTAGCAAAGTAGCTGAACCCTCCAGAAAGAATACCGACTTTATAGCCCAGCTTTTTTAAGGTGAAAATCAAACGGTCTGCACCTTCTGTAATAGGTAAATTATTGGCTATATCAATAAGGATGTCTTCGGACAAACCCTCTAATGTCGCCGGGCGTCGTTCAAAACTTTCGTTAAAGGGAATATCACCACGCATGGCTGCCTCGGTAATCGCCATAACTTCTTCACCGGTGCCTGCCGCCTTGGCAAGCTCATCAATGACTTCGCATTGTATTAATGTTGAGTCCATATCAAACACCACAAGACGGCGATGACGACGAAAGACATCATCCGCCTGAAAAGCCACATCGACGTCATCTTCTTGTGTAATGGCGAGCAAGTCAGTGCGCAATTGTTCTTCATCTGCGGGTTTTCCACGCATGGAAAATTCCACGCAGGCACGTTTATGGCGATTGTCATCACTGAGTGAAAATCGCCCGGAAAGACGCGTGATGCTGTCTATGTTCATGTCATGCTTAGCAGCCACTGCCGACAAATGACCTATATTGTCTGCACTAAGTTTACGACCGAGCATGGTAACGATATAACGAGGCTTGCCTTCAGACTGTACCCACTGCTCGTATTCACTCTCATCAACAGGTGTAAAGCTTATTGTCAACGATTGCTGATTAGCTAGCTTGAGAAGATCTTCATGCACCGATGTATTGTCGATATCAGCAACCTCAAGCAACATACCGAGATTGAGTCGATCGTGAATAACAGATTGGCCAACATCCAGAATATTGATGTCGTAACGACTCAGTACTGTTGTAAACGCGGCGGTTACACCCGCGTGGTCAGCACCATTGATGGTAAGGAGAACAACGTTACGCATAAAACTTCCTTAATCTAAGCTAGATGACTGCATAGTATTCGAGGAGGCAACAGCCTATTCGAAAACTATAAGGTTGATTGTTTATGTACGACCCTGCTTGATGAAGATTATTGTAATAAAACAATGAAAAATCAAGCACAGGCATTACTCATTGGCGCAAGAAGATAAAAACTATTAAAGACAAAAGTTACCCGTAACGTAAAGCGTGAGCTATGCCACTAATTCATTTAATAATGAATATAATGTTCAAGCTCATCGATGGTTTCTTGCTGCTCTTTTATAATGGCCTTAACCAGGTCACCGATTGAGATTAAACCCACCAGTTGCTTATCAACCATGACCGGCAGATGACGAATACGTTTTGTGGTCATAACAGACATCGCATCAGCAATACTTTGATCGGGTCTGATAGCACAAACAGGTGTGCTCATTATCTCCGATACGAGTATCGTTTCGGTTAGTCTATTTTCATTAATCACTTTGCATGAAAAGTCTTTATCAGAAAATATACCTATAACTTTTTCATTTTCCATAACCAGCAATGAACTGATGCCATTTTTTACCATGATTTTTATAGCATCCGTTGCTTCCGTATCGGGCGATACGCTGATTACATTGCTTCCTTTACCAGCGATAACCTCTTTGAGTGTTGTATTCATGGTTTCTCCTATTTTATAATTTAACAGGGGTACTATTTTTCCTATGGTACAGCTCCGTGAGAAATAGTGCCATTAAAAGCTGGTTTTAAGATAATACTAAAAGGAGTTTATATTGATGGAATATCAGCCAAGTTTTATATAAACCTATATGTATCAAGCAACCCAGGCACGTGCATTTCTAAAAATCCGCATCCACGGTGCGTCTTCTTGCCAGTCATCAGGGTGCCAAGAATGTTGTACCGTTCTAGATACCCGCTCAGGATGCGGCATCATAATCGTGGTTCTACCGTCATCGCTACAAAAGCCGGTTAGGCCCTCTGCTGAACCGTTAGGGTTCAATGGATAGATCTGGGTTGCCTGCATATCATGGTCAACATAACGCACCACGGATTGCACTTGTTGACGTTGCTGTGGCGAACCATACTCGGCTCTACCCTCGCCGTGAGCAACCGCTATCGGCATTACT
>JAESSQ010000210.1 GCA_016764035.1 Gammaproteobacteria bacterium | reverse complement strand
TTTAGAAAAAAGAGCATTTCCGATTATCGTGGTTGATCCACGGGTTACCATGTTCGCGCAGAAAGCGGATATTCATCTAGCGGTTTCTCCTGGCACCGATCTGGTGCTATTAAATTCACTGGCCTATGTCATTTTGGAAGAAGGTCTGGCTGATGATGAATACATAAAATCATTCACCAATGGTTATGACGAATTTAATGCACTGGTGCAAGATTACGCGCCAGAAAGTGCGGCAAACATTTGCGGCATCGATGCCCAGATGATTCGCAAGGTCGCCCGTATATACGCTAAAGCGGGCGCAGCGATGTCGATATGGACCATGGGTATCAACCAAAGCGTATACGGTTCGGACGGTGTCTGCGCGATTAACAATTTGAATCTTATCACCGGTAACATCGGTAAACCCGGTAGCACATCGTTATCGATTACCGGCCAAAGTAA
The DNA here is from genome assembly GCA_016764035.1 of Gammaproteobacteria bacterium. Classification (GTDB taxonomy): domain Bacteria; phylum Pseudomonadota; class Gammaproteobacteria; order SZUA-229; family SZUA-229. The sequence continues at coordinate 3,919 of JAESSQ010000210.1, read as the reverse complement.
TGCTATGGGAACACGTGAGTGGTCTTCCTGCTCTGGTTTGCCTGGTTACCGTTCATTAGAAAAAGAGCAAGACCGTAGTGAGATTGCCGAGTTCTGGGGTATCGATGCTGATTTCTTCCCGGAAAAACGCGGTATGCATATGACCGATATCCTGCCGGCAATTGAAGATGGCACCATCCGTGGTTTATGGTTGGTCGCGACTAACCCAATGACCTCGATGGCCAACACTGCCCTGATGCGTAAACTGCTGGCTAAATTAGATTTTCTGGTAGTGCAGGATGCTTATGCTGATGTTGAAACCAATCAGTATTCGCATGTGTTTTTACCGGCAGCCGTATGGGCGGAAAAAGAAGGCTGTTTTACCAATACCGAACGGCGTGTAAACCTTACCCGTAACGTGGTCAAACCCCACGGCGAATCAAAAACCGATTTAGCCATCTTCAATGAGATAGCAACACGTTTTGAACGTGGTACAAAAATAGTTTTCCCAGAAACTGCTGAAGGCGTATTCGACGAATTAAAACAATTATCGAAAGGCCGTATGCTGGATTATTCGGGTATGTCTTATGACAAGATAGAAGAGAACCGCGGTATGCAATGGCCGTGTAACGAAGACTCTACGCCGGAAGGTACGCAACGTCTGTATACCGACGGCGTATTTCAATTTCCTGACGGTAAAGCAAAATTGTTATCGTTGCCGTTTAACGATATCAACGAACGCCCGGATGAGGCTTATCCTTTCTGGTTAAACTCAGGCCGAGTAGTCGAGCATTTTCATACGCGTACCCGTACCGGCAAGGTCGGCAATGCTAATAAATTTTCACCAACGCCGTATATGGAAATGAATCCACGAGCTGCTGAAAACCTCGGCGTCGAACATGGCTCCTATGTGAAGGTTGTTTCACGCCGTGGTGACGCCACTGTAATGGTGCAATGTACCGAACGAATCGCACCGGATGCTGTGTTTATTCCGTTTCACTTTCATGAATGTGTCAACCGTGTGGCCTTAGGATTACTGGACCCGCATTCCAGACAGCCTGCTTATAAACAATGCGCAATAAAAGTAGAAGTGATTGCGGATCAACAAGCAGCAGCCAAAGAAAACGTAGAAGCGAGAGCGTATTAAATGTTTAAGTACTCACGACCCAAAGAACAGACCTATGCTTTTTTACGCGATGTTAGCCATCCAGAAAAAAATCGCTACGGCCAACCCATTGAAACCGTGCCGGAAGATTCGCCATTGCGTGGTGAAAGTCTTAACATTAATGGGGACAGTGGTATCAGTGAAAACCCTAACCGCTATAAACAGCACGGTTTTTATTTTACCGCAGACAACTGTATCGCCTGCCATGCTTGCGAATCAGCGTGTTCAGAAAAAAATGATTTAGAGCCGCATCAGGCATTTCGTGCAGTCGGTTATGTCGAAGGTGGTACCTATCCCGAATACACGCGGATGAATATTTCGATGGCGTGTAATCATTGTGATGACCCGGTCTGTTTAAAGGGCTGTCCAACACGTGCCTACACTAAATTTGCAGAATATGGCGCGGTGTTGCAAGACCCGGATATCTGTTTCGGTTGTGGTTACTGTACCTGGGTGTGCCCGTACAATGCGCCGCAACTCGATGACAGCAAAGGCCATGTGTCTAAATGTAATATGTGCGTCGATCGTCTTGAGGTTGGATTACAACCTGCCTGTGTGTCGGCGTGTTTAGCTGGGGCGTTGGATTTTGGCATCATGGAAACTACGCCAAAAAATCGTGACGGTCTGGAAACCAGTATCCCAGGTTTTCCATCAACGGATATTACGCATCCTAATATTCGTTTCCAGCAAAAAAATAAATTACCCGAAACCATGTCGCGCACCGACAGTATGCCAGTGCAATATACAAAGAATGCTGAGGGAAAATTTGAACCACACGTTGCTGAGACAAGTGTCAGTGGTCAGAAGCCAAAAGTTGAATGGAGCCTAAACAAACTCAGTACCCGTGAAAATCCACTGGTTACTTTTACCTTGATTTCACAAGCCGTGGTTGGTGCGTTTATCCTGTTATTTGTCGGCCCGATGATAGGGCTCGAAACGTTAACGCCGGAAAATAATCCTATTGCCTGGCCGATGTTCCTGTTTGGTTTGATTGGAATACAAACCCTTGCATTGGTATTGTCGACCATGCATCTCGGTAAGCCGCATCGTTTTTATCGCGCATTTAATAATTTAAGATACTCGCCGGTGAGTCGAGAAGTTGCCGGCATCGCAGTATTTTATAATTTACTTGGTGCGTTTACCTTGTTAACAGGTTTGCCACAGTTCTTTTTCTGGTTACCAGAATCTTTATTACAGACATTTATTTCAATCTCCGGCTGGGGTGCAGTCGTATCTGGCCTGGCGGCGATTTATTTCATGCATAAAATTTATCGTATTCCCGCCAGACCTTTTTGGAATCACTGGCAGGTGTTGACCAGTTTTTACGGCAACGTTTTAACATTGGGACCATTGTTGTTGGCGCTCGTATTTGCCTTTGTACAAATAGCCAATGGTGAGACATGGGTACAGCATGCCAATATGATAGCGATCTTTGTGTTTTTCGGCTTGTTGATAGATAAGGTTGGTTTGCATTTTCATCAGCGAGATCTGATCAAACAAGGTGGAGAAGGTGCAGCTGCACACTTTCAACAGACAACAACGTTTGGGCGTACTTTTCTTGCAAGAAATTATGGCTTATTAGCCGGTCTGTTTCTGACAGTGGTGATGATGTTTATTGGCTTAAATGATTTGGCAGCGGTATTACTGTGGTCGCTTACTGCAATAATTATTGTACTAACAGCAATAACTGGACGTGCGTTATTTTATGCTTTGGTTATGCCAACGACGATGCCGGGTGCGTTTTTCTGGCGTAATAAAAAATTCCAGGAACATGCACGTGAAAGTGGTCTGGCAGAAATGCCGCAGGTTGGTGTGCTGCCCGACTTACATTAAGGCTATCTTTGATGAAGCGTTGCCAGTGAATCGTTGTTAGTTAATCAAAGTCATGGCGCAATACAGTTCAAAGCGGTTATCAGATATAAAGAATGATTTTGAACGTGGGGTTTTTCTGGTGTTATATAACTCACGTAAGCAACGCTACCATCGTCGTATGGCAGCTATAATTTTGGTGTTTAAGCATGTGTTACGTGGTTTGTTATTTAGTTGGCCGTTGTACTTGTTAGCGCTGGCTGCTTATTCAATACCCGATGGCTCAGTCTGGCTCGTTTTTTTGATGTTAGTGCCAGCGATGTACGTTTCATGGACGATATTGAATCGTGGCATAAGGGAAGATTATGGCAATCTGGTTGAGGGCTATTTATTACGTTCAGGTTATTTAGGAAGAATGCTGTTTCATGGAAAAATATAATACTAAATCGTTAATTTTCCCCAAACCTGTTTTAGGTTTTGCTGCTTATTCAGGCACAGGAAAAACGACATTACTGGTAAAACTTTTACCGCTGATGAAGTTACAAGGTTTACGTGTCGCGATGATTAAACAAACGCATCACGATTTTGATATTGATAAGCCAGGTAAAGATAGTTTTAAATTGAGAAAGGCCGGAGCAGATCAGGTTTTACTCGCCTCTGACAAACGATGTGTTTTGATGACTGAGTATGAAGAACGGGTTGATCCCGACTTGATATCATTGGTTGAAAAATTAGATTTGGAAAACATTGACCTGATAATGGTCGAAGGTTTTAAACATTCGCCATACGCAAAAATCGAATTACACCGAGCTGCAACCGGTAAAAAGCTAATACACCCTGAAGATGATTCAGTCATAGCAATCGCATCTGATGTGAATCTGGAAACAGGTGAATTACCTCTATTAGATATTAACGTGCCTGAAGAAGTGGCTGGTTTTATAAATCGTTGGTTAGACCACCAGGGTG
>JAESSQ010000209.1 GCA_016764035.1 Gammaproteobacteria bacterium | reverse complement strand
GCGATAACAATGTCAATATTTTTTGAACTTGCAGACTGCAAAGCATCAAAGATAACGGAAGCGGGGTCTGCACCTGTACCTTGTGAGATGACAGGAACATTATTTCGTTGCCCCCATTGTTGCAGTTGTTCCACTGCTGCAGCACGAAAAGTATCGCCGGCGGCTAGCATGACAGATTTGTTTTGTTGTAAAAAGTGATGTGCTAGTTTGCCGATACTGGTGGTTTTGCCAGCACCATTGATACCGACTACCAGAATTACAAACGGTTTTTTTGTATCGGATTTATCGGCGGCGTCCGTGAAAACGCTACTTAGGGATTGTTCACAAGGCTGCAGAATGGTTTTCATTATTTCAGCCAGTTTAAGATGCAGTGACGCTGTGTCATTGATAACTTTTCTGGAAATATTGTTCTGCAGTTCTTCGATGATGGTGGTGGTGGCGTCGATGCCAACGTCTGCACTGATAAGACGTGTTTCAAGTTCTTCCAGCAAGCTGGCATCGATGGCTTTTTTGCCAAGAAAAAAATCAGCAAGGCCATCAGAAAAAGTTCGTTTGGTTTTTTCTAGAGAATGACTGAGATCCGCAGGGCTGTCTACTGCTAAGGAGGATTCGGTTTGCGGCTGATTTTTGAGCGGGGTCGTCGCTGATTCTGGCGGCGTCTCAGACGTTTTTTTGTCGTCGTTTTTTTGCTTGCGAGAAAAGAAGCCAAACATGATGATTCGTGCAATAAAATTAATTAGGCTATCCTAGCATTACTTGTTTAAGGAAGCTTTGCTTATTTAAGTGTTTCTGCTGGATCATACGTGTGGCCCTTTTTAATGACCGATAACGCATTGAAAAGAAGAAGGTAGATGCGCGTAAATATTTTTGCTGATTATATATTTATGAGTGAATCAGCGATTCCTAAATCTATGACATAAATATAAATAACTTAAGGTGAACAAGGTATGATAAGTGCAGCGTTTGTGAGTCGAGGATATAAATGAAAGTAAAAGTAATTGTAGGCATTGCCGTTTTGACCCTAGTGCTTGGCTGGGTGATTTTTTACGACAACGTACCAGAGTCAGCGCACAATGATGAAGCGGTTCAGTCGTATACCTTGTCGAATGGTATGAAGGTGCTGGTGATAGAAAATCATCGCGCGCCGGTAGTTGTTTCACAGGTTTGGTACAAAATAGGTGCAAGTTATGAGCACGATGGCATTACAGGTATCTCGCATGTGCTAGAGCATATGATGTTCAAAGGTACAAAATCACATGTTGCCGGCGAGTTCTCAGAAATCATTGCGGCGAATGGTGGAGAAGAAAATGCCTTTACTGGGCAGGACTATACGGCTTACTTTCAAAAAATAGCTAACGACAGACTGGAATTATGCCTGGAAATGGAAGCTGATCGTATGCGTAATTTAGTGTTCGATGAGAAAGAGTTTTTGAAAGAAATTGAAGTGGTTAAAGAAGAGCGTCGCTTACGCACAGATGACAAACCCTCAGCATTAACCTACGAACGATTTAACGCGGTTGCCTACACTAATAGTCCGTATAGGCGTCCTATTATTGGCTGGATGGAAGACCTGGATACCATGACGGTTAACGACGCTCAACAATGGTATGAAACATGGTATGCGCCAAATAATGCAACCTTGGTGGTCGCGGGTGATGTTGAATCTTCTGAAGTGTTTGCGCTGGCAAAAAAATATTTTGGTAAATTATCAGCATCGGATATTCCTCAACTAAAACCAGGCACGAAGCAAAACAATACGGTACACAACGCGTTACTGTGGCAATACCAGCGAAAATACCCTATCTGTTAATGGGGTACAAAGCGCCGGTATTAGGCCGTACGGAAAAAGATCGAGAAAATGAATGGGAAGTCTATGCGCTCGAAGTATTGGCAGGCGTCCTTGATGGTGGCAGCAGTGCTCGCCTTAGTAATAACCTTGTTCGTGGACAGCAGATTGCGAATAGCGCGAGTGCAAGTTATGGTATGACAGCAAGGCACGATACGCTATTTGTTTTATCAGCTGTGCCCAATGATGATATAGCCATTGAGGTTCTTGAATTTGCACTGCGAGAAGAAATCAGCACGCTACAAAATCAGCCACCCGATAATGAAGAATTAGATCGTGTAAAAGCGCAGGTAGTAGCAGCGCAAGTTTATCAGCAGGACTCAACATTTTATCAGGCGATGGAAGTTGGTATGCTCGATACCATCGGCTTACCATGGCAGGTAAAAGATGCGTACGTCGAAAAAATTCTTGCGGTGACAGCCAAGCAAGTGCAACAGGTTGCTATTAAGTATCTGATTGAAGAGCGACTAACCGTAGCCATACTTGACCCTTTACCGATAGACGAAAATAACGGCAATAATAATCAACGTGCACCTTCGACAGGAGCGGCGCATGGTCGCTAGAAAATTTATGATGCAAGCAAATAATTTGACTAAAACTTTTTCCGTTGTCGTCCTGTTATGTTTATCTGTGGTGAATTTTTCTGCATTCGCTGCGCCGCAAATACAAACATGGAAAACGGGCAACGGCGCAAAAGTGATGTTTGTGCCTGCGACTGAAATCCCTATGCTGGATATACGTATTGTATTTGATGCGGGTAGCGCACGTGATGCTGGTCTGAGTGGTTTGGCTTTATTAACCAATGGTCTGTTAGCCGAAGGCGCCGCGGGTAAAACGTCAAATGAAATTGCACAGGCTTTTGAGTCGGTGGGCGCGCAGCTAGATAATACAGCTGCACGAGATATGGCACTTGTGGGCGTGCGAAGCTTAACTGAATCACGTTATTTAACAGTGGCGTTAGAAACACTAAAACAAGTATTAACCCAACCTGACTTTCCTCAAGTCGCTTATGTGCGTGAACTAAAGCGCATGAAATTAGCCGTCAAGGCACGTCAACAATCACCGTCCGCTATTGCCGGCGAAGCATTTAATAAAGCTATTTTTGGTGACCACCCGTACGCCTCGCCTACATCGGGTAGCGAACAAAGTCTGGAAAAGATGACCCTGGCGGCGATTCGGGCATTTTATAAAAAATATTATGTAGCGAATAATGCAACAGTGGTTATCGTTGGTAATGTTGAGCGTTGGCAGGCGGAGGAAATTGTTAAAGCGTTGGTTTCAGTATTGCCTGCTGGTGAAAAAGCACCGGCTTTACCTGAAGTGAAAGCCTTAACACAAGCGAAAGAAATTGTTATCGATTACCCCTCTGCACAGACACATATCTTTGTCGGTCAGCCCGGCGTGAAACGTGGCGATGAAGATTACTTTACATTGTATCTTGCCAATCATCCGTTTGGTGGCAGTGGCTTTTCTTCTCGGCTGGTTGAGGTTATTCGTCAAGAACATGGTCTGGTGTATAGCGTTTACAGTTATTTCTCACCGATGCGAGAGACAGGTGTGTTTGCCATGGGCATGCAAACTAAAAATGAACAGACGCAGCAGGCACTAAGCTTATTGAGACAGGAGTTAGCTAATTATGTGGAAAATGGCCCTGAAAAAGAAGAGCTGGCAGCAAGTATGAGTAACGTTACAGGTGGCTTCCCGTTGAAGATCGACAGTAACAGTAAATTGCTGCGATACATTGCCATGATAGGTTTTTATGACTTGCCGATAAATTATCTTGAAACTTTTATCGGCAATATCAAAAATGTCGATATGAAAAAAATTAATGAGACGTTAAAACGTAGAATTCATCCTGATAAAATGGTGACAGTCATAGTCGGCAAACAATAAAATAGCGTATTTTAAATAATAGCCATCGATGAAGAAACCAAAACGTGGCCAATGCCGAATCATTGCGGGTAAGTGGCGTGGTCGTAAAATCAGTTTTAATGATGCCGAAGGGCTACGGCCTACAACTGATCGAATACGTGAAACCGTGTTTAACTGGTTGCAACCCTATATTCAGAAAAGCCATTGTCTTGATGCATTTGCCGGCAGCGGTGTTTTAGGCTTTGAGGCACTTTCACGAGGTGCCGAAAATGTTGTTTTTATAGAAAAAACGATTGAAACCGTCAAACGTTTAAAGGAAAATGTCACACAACTGGACGTGAAAAGCGCGAGTATATATCATGCCGATACGCTGAACTGGTTACGTTCACAATCGATACACGAACGCTTCGATTTGGTTTTTCTTGACCCGCCCTTTCATTCTGATTTGTTGTCAAAGACCAGTGTACTGCTTAATAGCAGTGGATGTTTGACTGAGGATGCCATAATCTATGTGGAGCACGCGGTCGATACGGATATCGTTTTGCCCGAAAGTTGGTTATGTAAAAAAGAAAAGTGCGCAGGTCAGGTGGTGTATAAAATATTTGAAAGGCAGCTTTAATATCTTCAAGGCTGCTATATAGAGTAGACAGTGATTATGATGGTTGAGGTTATATGACAGTTGTTGCGGTTTATCCAGGAACGTTTGATCCCATTACCAATGGGCATTCTGACCTCGTACATCGTGCGGCAGGTTTGTTTGATCATGTGATATTGGCTGTTGCAGCGAATCCGGGAAAAACGCCTTTATTTGATTTGGCGCAACGGGTGGCGATGGCAGAGCGCGTGTTGAAAGAATTTGACAACGTTGAAATCTGTGGCTTTTCTGATTTGCTGGTGGATTTTGCTAAAGTAAAAAAGGCGAAAGTAATCTTGCGTGGTTTGCGTGCGGTGTCTGATTTTGAATATGAAATGCAACTGGCGAGCATGAACAGACATCTGGATAATTCGTTAGAAACAGTATTTATGACACCCAGTGAAGAAACCAGTTTTATCTCTGCATCACTGGTTAAAGAAATCGCGTTGCATGGTGGTGACGTATCACCCTTTGTCCATAGGGATGTTGTGGAAGCGTTGGCTGTGGCGAAGAATAAAATAGTATAAATATATTGAATGAGTAGTAGTTTGTTATGGCGTTAATAATTACCGATGAATGCATTAATTGTGATGTTTGTGAACCAGAGTGCCCAAATGAGGCGATTACGCCTGGTGATGATATCTATGTGATTGATCCTAATCTATGTACAGAGTGTATTGGTCACTATGCAACGTCACAATGCGTTGAAGTATGCCCTGTTGATTGTATTCCTTTAGATCCTGCGCATGAAGAAACAGAAGACGAACTGATGACAAAGTACAAGGTAATTACTGGCATCATTTGATCTTTTTTGTTGAAATGCCAGATAAGCATAATTGTAATAGCTATTTCAGATATAGTATTTATTCGCGTAACAGTGTAATCATTTTATAGACTGATCAAATAAATTTAGTTTATGTATAAATTTCTGCAAAAAATATTTTTTTCCTTTCTTTTATTCCTTGTTGTATATCCTGGCGCAAGTATCGCGCAAGATTCTGTAGAAAATATTGTCTCCCAGGCCGCTGTCGCCAGTGCGCATCCATTAGCGACACAAGCAGGCGTCGCTATTTTAGAACAAGGTGGCAATGCATTTGATGCGGCTGTTGCGGTAACGGCAACCCTTGCAGTGGTAGAGCCGTATTCTTCAGGCATCGGTGGCGGTGGTTTTTATCTGTTGCATCAAGCTGATATCGATCGTTACGTTATGTTGGATGCGCGTGAAAAAGCGCCGTTACGTTCTCATAAAAATTTATACCTTGATGAAAATGGCAAAGTAAATACTGACGCGTCGATCACCGGTGCGTTGTCGGCGGGTATTCCAGGAATTCCAGCAGCACTTGTACATCTGGCCAAAAAATACGGCAATTTAACATTAAATGAATCGATGGTGGCAGCAATTAAACATGCTGACCAGGGCTATGCAGTGGATGCTTATTATCAACGTATGGCTGGATTCCGGTTGCAGGCACTGCAAAAAAATAAAGCGGCCAGTGATATATTTTTAGAGCAAGGTAAGGTGCCAACGTTAGGTTATAAGATTATACAAAAGGACTTATCTAAAACATTACAGCTAATTGCTGAGCACGGCATGGCAGGGTTTTACGAAAATGAACTGGCATTGAAGCTGGTAAAAGATGTACGAAAAAATAATGGAATCTGGACAATGAAAGACCTTGCCACGTATGACATTAAAGAAAGAGAACCCACTGTTTCGTTTTATAAAGGTATGAGGTTGACGGCGGCGTCCTTGCCTTCTTCCGGTGGACTGGTGTTGTCGGAAATCTTGCGTATGCTAGCAGAAGTTGACATTGAAAAAATGAGCGAGGCACAACGCATTCATTACATTGTTGAAGCAATGCGTCGAGTTTACCGTGACCGTGCAGAACACATGGGTGACCCTGATTTTATAGATGTGCCGGTTGATTATTTAATTTCGGATACCTACATAAAGTCACTGGTGTCCACTATTCGTCAGCATCAAGCTACACCGAGTTCCTCACTTAAGGCTGTGGCTCAACCAAGCGGTAATGGACGAGATACCACGCATTTTTCCATTGTCGATAAGCAGGGAAATAAAGTAGCAGCCACATTATCGATAAATTATCCTTTTGGTTCCTGTTTCGTTGCAGAGGGTACCGGCGTCTTGCTGAATGATGAGATGGATGACTTTTCTGCCAAGCCGGGCGTACCTAATGTTTATGGGTTAGTGGGTTCAACTGCGAACGCCATTGCGCCAGCTAAGCGAATGTTATCAAGTATGACGCCGAGTATCGTAGAGACAGCTGATCGAATTGCTGTTATCGGAACGCCAGGTGGTAGCCGTATTATTACCATGGTGCTGCTTGGTATATTGAACTTTTATGAAATTAAAAACGCTGAACAAATTGTTAATGCAGGTCGTTTTCATCATCAGTATCTACCGGATGCGATTCCTATGAGCCAGATGTTTTTGATCAGAAGCTAGTTGGTGCTTTAGAAAAACTTGGTCATAAAGTTAACGCTTTGGAGAGTGACTATGGAAATATGCATGTGATTATACTTGATAAAAAAAGTGGCAAAGTATCAGCCGCGTCAGATAGACAGGGCGTTGGAAGTGCTGTGATTTTGGATTAAGTACAACTTACGCGATTTTTATTGTCGCGTTGTTAGTGGTTGCTCGGTAGCGCGATGCTGATTTTTATTAGAGTCCGAGACTGTTATTTTTTCTACCTGTAATTTGTGGCTCTGCTTCTTTGATTTTATCTATGCTTCGAAGCAATAGTGTTTTTTCTTGTTCAGACATGCCGTGATTTAGATAACGGTCAGCAATATGTAAAACTTCTTCAAGTTGTTGGATTCGATTGTAATGGCTTAGTAATGTTTTTGCGATAAAAAAAGGGTCGACATTTTTATCGCGCATCTGCGCTGCCATTTTTAATGCGGCGGTTAATTCTTTTTCAGTTGGATATAACATTGTATTGGTATAAGTGCTGGTATTAGCACGTCGCTCTAGTGGCGATTTAAAAGTATGGTATTAATGAGTATCGACTAGTTTAGGTAGCTTTCAAGTATTTCTTGCAATGTTTCTAAATTAAAGGGTTTTGTTATTTGTGCATTCATTCCTGCACGTAGACATTTTGCTTTGCTTTCAGGGTAAGCATCGGCAGTTAACGCGATGATAGGAAGTTCGGAATTGCCGCTTTCTCGAACAGTTTTTGCTAACTGGTAACCATCCATTAAAGGCATGTTGCAGTCAGTGAGTAGTAAGTGATAATTATTGTTGACTATTTTATTTAGTGCCTCCTGACCATTGTTTACTAACTCTGCCTTGTAACCCAATGTTTTAAGCTGATTTATAATAAGCGTTTGGTTGGTGGGGTTATCTTCGGCAACCAAAATACGAAAGTGAGACGAAGCGTCTTTGTCCTTTAATGTTACTGCAGTTAGTGGTTTGTTTTTTTGTGTTTTGGCGGAGGTTACTTCAGCACTGCCAGAAAGTTCTATCCAGAATTCACTGCCTTCATTGATTGTGCTGGAAACGCCAATGAGATTTATGTTTTTTGCGATCAGGAAATATGGAAAGACACGGTGGGTAGTTATTTGAAAGCTGAACTGACAGCACCGATGAAGAACCTTCCGCTCTGGCAGGCATTCGTTAATCTCGGGGCCACCCAGTTCACGGCCGATCCGGG
>JAESSQ010000208.1 GCA_016764035.1 Gammaproteobacteria bacterium | reverse complement strand
TATTATGTGAATTCTGCTAGGGTTAGCGCCCTTTTAAATAACGAACAACGAAGCCGTCATGCAAATCGAATTAAATTCTGTGGTAACACTTCACTATACGCTTAAAGATAATGACGGCAGCCTTATCGATAAATCTGATGATGGTGACTTTTTGTATCTACATGGCGCAAGCAATATAATTCCGGGGTTAGAAAATGCATTAACCGGCAAAGTTGTCGATGATGAGTTTTCCGTGAGTATTTCACCCGAAGACGGTTACGGTATCAAAGACCCTAAGCGCATACAGGAAGTGCCTAAAGAGATGTTTGAAAAGACTGGTGAAATTCAAGTTGGCGTTCAGTTTCATGCGCAGAGCCCTGAAGGTGAAGCGATGGTAGTTACTGTTATCGAAATGAAACCTGATTCGGTAGTCATCGATGGTAACCATGCTTTAGCGGGTGTAGAACTAAATTTTTCTGTCAAAGTGATTGATATTCGCGAGGCATCTGAAGAAGAGATTGCGCACGGCCATGTACATAGTGCGGATGGCTGCCAGCATTGAGTTAATCGTGCGTAGATTAAAGATTTTAATCTATATCAGAACCTAAGAAACGGATAGTTTCTCGTATGACGTATTCGTCACGAATAATTCGTCGGTGACCTAACCCCTTTGTTTTTATAAATTTAGCACCTGGCCAGACTTTTGCTGTGGCCTCACTGTCATGGCAGGGAAATTCGATATCGTCTTCATCGTGAATAATTAACCCTTGATTAGATAGTTGTTTTACGTTGTTTTTCATATCTAGCAGGTCTCTTGTTACCTGACCGTGTGTCGCAAAACCTTTTCGCTCCATAGCTAGCATGACGCTGTCGGGTATTTGTATGGCCTGCTGGAAAGCATTAATTAAGTTTTGAAAATTATTGGGTGGCGAAATCAATGCAACGTTTTTTATTTTTAAACCTCGTGACATTGCGTAAGTTAATGCCATGCCGCCAAAAGAATGGGTTATGGCAGCGTCAAAATCGCCATACGTTTTATTGAGCGCAAACAACATATCGGTCATTTCCAATATGCTGGTTTGTGTGCCAGGAGTACTACCATGTGCCGGGCCATCGAAGCTTATAACGCGATACCCTATGGCGTGAAGCTGTTCAAGGTAAGGTGCTATTTGTGTGCCTCGTCCGGTCCATCCATGTACGTATAATAATGTTCTAATAGGTTCGATCGATTCGTGTTGCCATATATAAACCGAGATGCTTATTTTATTAACTTCAATGTTTTCTTTAATGGCGGATTCAAACGCATGTTTTTCACGTTCAGGCATTTTAAATCTTGTCGTCGTAAACCATAAATCATAAGCGCGATGTCCAAAATAGACAGGGAAGACACGGCCAAAAGTATTATAAATAAAGCGTAATAATCGAAGCGCCAACGGTATTCTGGCTGATGTCTTTTTGTGCTTTGAATTTTTCATATGATAGTATGTTTGTCTTTTTTATTAGGTAGTTTTAAAAATTATTACCACGAGTTTTTTTATATGTTATCAGATGAACAATTACAGCAATTGTTTTATGTAAAAGTATCCGCTATCCATGGTAGTGGATTATTTGCTCGCGAAAATTTCAAGCAAGGTGATTACATGGGAGAGTACGATGGCCCCGTGGTCAGTGATAATGACTCTCACGTGTTGTGGGTGGAAGAAGATGACGATATTTGGACGGGTCGCGATGGAAAAAATTTATTACGATACCTCAACCATAGTATAAAGCCACATGCTGAATTTGTCGGTTTCGAATTATTTGCGTTGTGTGAAATAACAACAGATGAAGAAATCACCATCGATTATGGTGAAGAACCTTAAGTGTTTATTGCTATCGATTAAAGGCTTGCGCTTTCTTTATGTTTGAACTTCAAGGGTTGTTTGCATGATTTGCAAAAGTAACGAAAATATTTTTTATTAATTTTGTTGTGTCTTATCGATGTCAATTGATGCTCACGACAGTTGCATTGGTATGTGAATAAAGACATCTGTTTTAATGGTACGCCAGTAAGGTCATAGTTTGATGTAACGTTAGCTTTTACGCCAAAAGCCTGCATCACCGCTTGCCATTCTTTGCCGTGTGGTTTTATGTTTTTTAATCCGTACAACATGTCACTAACGTAGTGTGCGACTTCATGTGGCACCGTGGTATTGATGCTGTCCTCATAGAATTTAGAAAATATAAAAGCGTTATAACGAATATCACGTCGATGGCGGCCGATACCATGTGTGATTCGGTACATGCCAGCACAACGTCCCTTTAGATTAAAACTAATTTCGACGGCTTTATTTTTTATACCAAATATATCTGTTGCTTTAGCTATGTAATTATAGGTTTGTTCAATTACATGTTTTTGCTGTGATTCCGATAGTGGTGAAACTATGATGGCGTGTGGTTTCATTATTATAGAATTTTTATATGTTCGAGTTTTTTGCCGCTACGGATATCGCCGTTGGTTATTTTATACAAAGTGCTGACGCTGTGCGAAAAAGGTGATTGTGACAATATATTTCTATGCAGTACGTTCTTGTTGTCCTGACTAATGACGCGTCCCTTTTTGAGTTTATTGGCTTTCATGGCTTATACTGTTTGTGTTAGTGCAACGTTGATTATGAGTGATTTTTAATGCGTGTTAAACATTTATTTATTCCAGATATTGAAATCGTTATGACAGCCATACGGTCACAAGGGCCTGGCGGGCAAAATGTTAACAAGGTTGCTACAGCTATTCATCTTAAGTTTGATATTACATCCTCGACGTTACCCGTTACGCTGAAGAAACGCCTGTTATCGTCGAACGATCAACGTGTATCCAAAGAAGGTGTGTTCGTTGTTAAGTCGCAACAAAGTCGCAGTCAATTAAAAAACAAGGAAATAGCTTTATCTCGATTGAATACCTTTATCGCGCAAGCATTGGTAAGTCGAAAGCTGAGAAAAAAAACGCGGCCTTCAAAAGCATCGCAACAAAAAAGAATGAATACAAAAACTAAAAGGGGGCAGTTGAAAAAAGCGCGTCAAAACCCAGAGGAATAAATTATCCAGAGCAATAATTAATGGGTGGCTTTATTAGTGCATCCCTGGCAACTATTTAAGCAGTTTAGAACCCAGATGCTCGGTAAGAAAAAGACGCTGAGGAATATTTTCTTTGATTTTTTCGTGAAGCTCCGGAAGACGTGACCAGTGCAAGCCTTGTTTGTGATGATGTGCTGTGTGGTATCCAAGATTACCGGTTAATAGATTATAGATTGGACTCATGATGTTATATGAAGCTTCAAAATCATTGTCAACATCTAAGCCAGAATGGTGTCCGTATGTTACCCATGCAGTGAAAAGCAAACTCGCCATCATTGGTAAGATGAAAACGAATAAAGTTGGCATAGGGTGATACCAGAACATCATGGTCAACAGTAGTAATGTTACCGCCGTACCCACTAAAAATACCTTTAAAGGACGTGGGTGTTTTTTGCCTACTTGATAACCACGATAATAAGCTGTTATTGCAACATTGAGCGAGTACTCTAACCTGCCCATGTCTTTGCCGCTTTTACGTTTCCATCGACTTTCGTCTTTTTCTTGTTCGAGGTAGTTATGGTGGTGGCCAAGCACATGATGCAGCACCCATAGCTTTGACGTTGCGCCAGTTTGTAATGCATACATTTGTTCGAGTAAACGGTTAAGAACGGCGTATTTAAAGGTAGGTGTGTGTTGGTGATGATGATTCCAGGCACAAATGATGCCCTTGGGCCAGATCATGATTAACCAGTAAGCGACTAATAGCCATATGTTGTCGAGAAGAAAATAGGCGACAATATCTAAGGCAAATAATAAGGAAATAATGAATACGGGGATTCTATCTTCGCGGTATTTAAATAATTTCGGCATAGTATCGTTGAAATGTGCTTTTTAAAATTTTACGTATTTTATTATATTTGAATGGATTATAGAAGAATAAGAAGCTAATTTAATTATGAGGTTGTTGTAATCAGTGAAAACGGCATGCGTTATTTGCTTTAAACCATGTAACTAGTTGATTTTTAATGCCATTGGCCTGTTTGTTATCGTAGGGTATCGCTTTTACCGCTCCCCATACCGGCGTCGGCCAGCAGGCATCCGTGGTAATACGGGTAATACGGTGTATGTGCAATTGGGGTACGACGTTGCCAAGTGCCGCAATATTAATTTTGTCAGGCTGGAATACTTGCTTCATGCATCGACTGAAAAACATGAACTCGTGCATGAATTGTTGTTGATCAGTTTCGTTTAAATGGTGTAACTCCGTTATGCCATTTTGTTTTGGTATTAGACTAAACCATGGGTAATCGACATCATTAAGCAATAGTAAGGAGCACAGCGTAAACTCGCCCAATACAAAACAATCTTTTTCAAGTTATGGGTGCAGTCTAATTATAAGTATGGTTGTTTCGCGTAGTAAACGATTTAGTATGTAAACCCCAGGGTTAAACATGATCGTAATAACAGAACATCAATAAAAGGTGAAGTTATGGTAGCTTGGTTGACGGGCAAAATAGTGGAAAAGATACAGTGGAACGATCGTCTCTTTTCATTGCGAATCCAGTCAGCATTCGGCAGCTTTGAGGCGGGACAATTTGTTCGTGTTGCCCTTGATGTCGATGGCGAGCGTATCGCCAGGCCGTATTCTTTAGTGAATGACCCTGCTGAAGAATATTTAGAAATCTATTTTAATATTGTTCCCGACGGGCCTTTATCACCGCAGTTGGCGAAACTTAATGTTGGCGATGAGATATTTATTACCGATAAAGCCAATGGTTTTTTGACAATAAATGAAGTCCCGGAGTGTAAGCACTTGTGGTTATTGGCGACAGGTACTGGCGTTGGCCCCTTTCTATCGGCATTGAAAGGGGAAAAAATCTGGCAGCGATTTGAAAAGGTGGTGCTGGGGTATTCGGTCAGAGATATGTCAGAGCTTGCTTATCAGCAACAAGTAGCCGCTATTGAAAAGCAACATGCTGAAAAGTTTTGTTTTGTACCGTTTATTACTCGTGAGTCTGTAATGGGTGCTATGAATCAACGAATACCGGCATGTATTGAAGACGGCTCCCTGGAAAAAAGAGCAGGGGTTCTCATCAGTAGTGATGATTCTCATGTGATGATGTGTGGCAATTCAGCGATGATAGCCAGTGTAT
>JAESSQ010000207.1 GCA_016764035.1 Gammaproteobacteria bacterium | reverse complement strand
CGGGCCGTTTAATGACTTTAACGGTGTTGTTGAAGAAGTGGATTATGATCGTAACCGTTTGAAAGTTGCGGTATTGATTTTCGGTCGTTCTACACCAGTAGATTTAGAATTTAGTCAGGTAGAGAAAGGCTAAAAGTTATAAAGATTTAACCGCAGAGACGCGGAGATGCTGAGTTTTTGATTTGTTGCGCCGTAGGCGCAACAAATCATAAGAAGGTTTTCCTCTGTGCCTCCGCGTCTCTGCGGTGAAAAGTTTTTGAAGTTTGTTTTTAATTTTTAACAATTAGAACGAGGAGCCCGAATCAAGTACGGCGATTGCACTCGGGAGAAAAAATATGGCTAAGAAAGTCGACGCATATGTCAAGTTGCAAGTGCCTGCGGGTGAAGCAAATCCAAGTCCACCGGTTGGGCCTGCATTAGGTCAACACGGTGTCAACATCATGGAATTCTGTAAGGCATTTAATGCCAAAACGCAGAAAATGGAAAAGGGTATGCCGATTCCTGTTGTTATCACAGTGTATAGCGACAAGAGTTTCACCTTTATAACAAAAACACCACCAGCTGCAATCTTGTTGAAGAAGGCGGCGGGTGTTCCAAAAGGCAGCGGTGAGCCGCATATCAATAAAGTGGGTAAGGTAAATCGTGCGCAACTCGAAGAGATTGCGACCACTAAAATGCCTGATCTAACAGCGGCAGATATGGACGCAGCAGTACGTACTATTGCAGGCAGTGCGCGTAGCATGGGTATCGAGACAGAGGGTGTGAAATAATGGCTAAGTTATCTAAGCGCGCAAAAGCGATCAATGAAAAAATTGATAGAGAAAAAGTTTATTCACTGGAAGAAGCGTTGACGCTTTTAAAAGAAGTGTCAACCGTAAAGTTTAACGAATCCGTAGACATCAGTGTAAACCTTGGTGTTGATCCTAAGAAGAGTGATCAGGTTGTACGTGGTGCCACTGTTTTGCCAAATGGAAGCGGTAAAGAAGTTCGTGTAGCTGTATTCACTGACGGTGATAATGCTAAAGCGGCAAAAGAAGCCGGTGCGGATATTGTTGGTATGGATGACCTGGCTGCTGAAGTTAAAAAAGGCAACATGGATTTTGATGTTGTTATCGCATCGCCAGATGCCATGCGCGTCGTTGGTCAGTTAGGCCAGATTCTAGGTCCACGTGGTTTAATGCCTAACCCTAAAGTGGGTACGGTAACACCTGATGTCGCTGGCGCGGTTAAAAATGCCAAGTCTGGTCAGGTTCGTTATCGCGTAGACAAGGCCGGCATTATTCATTGCTCTGTTGGCGTTGTTAAATTTGATGTTAAGCAATTACAAGAAAACGTTGATAGTTTGATTGCTGATTTAATCAAAGCGAAGCCAGTTGCTGCGAAAGGTGTGTTTGTTAAGAAAATTTCTGTATCAACAACAATGGGCCCTGGCTTGTTGGTTGATCAGTCTGCGTATGCGTAATGCATAGCAATTGTAGGTTAGGTTGGGCGTTGTTTGCCGTAAGCCGACTTACAATAGTATGAGTTTATTGTTGCTCTTTGTTATTTGAGAGTAATGGTGAAGATTTGACAGCCGAGTAGTTTACTAAGCGGTGTCGTCAGAGACCGTAGGTGTAGCGATCACTGGAAGCAATTCCAATTGGTTATTACTTAATTTCCTACGTAGATGGTGAAGTCCGTCTCGAATGCAACCTAGTTTCATTCGAGACGGCGCACCTGAAGTGGGTCATGCATGTTGCATGGTCTTATAACTTGGCTGGGCTAATGATTGTGCTGGATTGATATCGTTATCCCTGTCTTAAACAGGAGAGCTAAAGTGGCACTAAATTTTGAAAGCAAGAAAGCTATTGTCGCTGAAGTTTCTACAATTGCCGCCAGTGCGCTTTCAGCTGTTGCAGCTGAATATCGTGGTATTTCAGTAGTAGATATGACCGAGTTACGTGCGAAAGCTCGTGAGGAAGGTGTTTACCTGAAAATTGCGAAAAACACACTGGTAAAACGTGCAGTTGAAGGTACAGAGTTTGAGTGTATGCAGGATGAACTGAAAGGGCCGCTTATTATGGCGTTCTCTCAGGAAGATCCAGGTGCAGCCGCTCGACTTATAAATGGTTTTTCGAAAGATAACGATAAGCTGATTGCTAAAGTAATTGCAATTGGTGGTGAAGTTTTGCCAATCGAACAACTGGAAGCATTGTCTAAGTTGCCAACACGTGATCAAGCGATTGCATTGTTGATGGCTGTGATGAAAGCGCCGGTTGAAAAACTTGCTCGTACACTCAACGAAGTCCCTGCGAAAATGGTTCGCACGGTGGCTGCTGTACGTGATCAAAAGCAGGCAAACGCGTAATCGATTTTGTATTATCGATACGCAGAAACTGACGCTTTACACACAATTATTAACTTAAAATTTAAAACTGGAGATTAATCATGGCTGTTTCTAAAGATGATATTCTGGAAACTATTTCCAACATGTCAGTAATGGATGTTGTAGATCTTATTTCTGCAATGGAAGAAAAATTTGGCGTATCTGCAGCGGCTGCTGTAGCTGCTGCACCTGCTGCTGGCGGTGACGCTGGTGGTGAAGCTGCTGTCAAAGATGAGTTCGATGTTGTCTTCACCGGTTTCGGTGAGAACAAAGTCGCTGCAATTAAAGCGGTTCGTGCAATTACAGGCTTAGGTCTGAAAGAAGCGAAAGCAGCAGTTGAAAGTGCGCCTACTACGCTTAAAGAAGCTGCATCTAAAGATGAAGCTGAAGAGATTAAAAAGCAGATTGAAGAAGCTGGCGCAACTGTCGAGTTTAAGTAGAGGTATTGCGCTGAACTCGATTGGCCCTGCTGGGTCGGCGATGTCAGCGTCAGGAAGGCTGGAAACACTGTTTTAATTTACAGTGTTTTCCCGGCCTTTTCCTGTTTCTGGCAATTAATTGCTTGTGTAGTTGGCTAGTAGTTAATTGATCAGACAGATTTGTAAAATATTGCTTATCGTAGCTGTTAGTAAAATAATGCGATGCAGACGTATAAGCGATATCAAGTAATAGCGGCCTGGGGATAATCCTGGCTGTTAAAAATAAATTTAGATTAAACGAGGACTACTGATGACATACTCTTTTACCGAGAAAAAACGACTCCGCAAGGATTTCGGTAAGCGCCCGCCTGTGCTGGACGTTCCCTATTTGTTGTCTATGCAACTTGATTCATTTCGAGGTTTTTTGCAGTCAGAAAAAATAGCGGCGCAAAGATTACCTACCGGTTTACAGGGTGCCTTTCATTCAGTGTTCCCGATAAT
>JAESSQ010000206.1 GCA_016764035.1 Gammaproteobacteria bacterium | reverse complement strand
AATTGATATTGAAGGGCATCCTTATCAACTTGTTTTACTGGAAGATAGTACTGAGCTCATCGATTTACAGCATATGTTAGAGAGTGAAAAAACACATCTGGAAGATCGTGTTGTTGAGCGTACATATGAACTAGAGCAACAGATTACCCAGAAAAAAACTGCGCAGATAAAACTGGAGAAAATGGCGCTTACGGATACTTTAACGGCTTTGCCTAATCGGGCTGCATTTGAAGTACAACTACAACATGCATTAGATCGAAGTCGTACTGATACGGCTTATAAATTTGCTATTTTATTTATCGACCTGGATGGTTTTAAAATTATCAATGATACTTTTGGCCGCCATACGGGTGATGAGCTGTTACAGGAAATCTCGCACCGTATGCAGTCTATTGTCCGAGGCAGTGATGTTGTTGCCAGAATTGGTGGTGATGAATTTATATGCTTACTGCATACACCTGGAGGCGAGTCAAGAATTGTTACCATGGCAAAGATTTTTCTTAATGAAATTGCGAAACCTATTGTTTTGTCAGGTAATCGAAAAATGTCCGTTTCAGCTAGTATCGGTATCTGTGCAGGTACGGGCAATGAAACCGAAGCCTCTCGTATTATGACGATGTCTGATCTTGCAATGTATGAAGCCAAACATAGAGGAAAAAATCGTTATGAGATTTTTAGTGAGTCGATGTGGCAACAAATGCAGGAGAACGTTAGCTTAACTTCAAAAATGGACCAGGCATTTGAAAACAAAGAGTTTATGCCATATTATCAGCCTATTTGTGATTTAGATGGAAATATTATCGGCGCTGAAGTGTTATCACGCTGGTGTCACGAAGGTGAAATGATTCCACCTGGTAAGTTTATTCCTGTTTTGGAGCAGCGTGGTTTAATCCGTAAGTATACCAATAACTTAATTGAAAACGTTGTCCAGTCGTTGCAACAATACGAGCATCTACCTCGTGTATCTATCAACCTTTCTATCCAGCAATTTTATGATGAAGATTTCCTGGCAAAGGTTGATCAAATATTTGATAAGTCACCGGAACTTCGTCAACGGACCAGTTTTGAAATCACTGAATCTATGTTTAACCAGGATCCAGAACTTATTATGTATAAAATAAACCAGTTGAGTGAACGAGGGTTTAAGATTTATATCGATGACTTTGGTACTGGGTACTCATCATTCGCCTATATTCGAAAATTTACTGCGGATGTTGTAAAAATTGATCGTGAATTTGTCATGAATATAGAGCAAAGCGAAAAGGATTTACAGCTATTGAAAGGTATGATTGCGTTAATGAAATCGCTCGATATGGAGGTGGTTATCGAAGGCGTCGAGACAAAACAGCAACTGGATAAAATACGAGCACTTGAGCAAACCGTTAAAATACAAGGTTATTATTTTTATAAAGCTTTACCCCTTGAACAGTTTTTGGCCGTACTTGAAAACCCCCAACAACGTTATTTAAATGGGTAGTGTGTATAGAAATGCTGTCACTTTAATCAGAGTAAATTTTACTAATAGCATATAAAAATCTTAATGCTTCTCTAAGCTTGCCTGGGTTGTATATGTATCGCTAATGCTCATCCGATTTTAACGTCTTAAATAAAACATAAACGGCGCCACCGCCACCGTCTTTTGGCTGTGCAGTATGAAACGCGAGTACATCATCAACGTCTCGCAACCAACGATTCACCATGGGTTTGATGACGGGTTTGTCTTTTGATCGAAAACCTTTGCCATGAACGATGATGGCATGGCGCACACCTATAGACTTACACTCGTCTAAAAATGCTATCAGTATTTTTCTAGCCGCTATCACGGTTAACCCATGTAGGTCGAGGCTGAGTTCGATAGGGTTTTTGCCCTGACGTAATTTTTTTAATACCTTGTGTTGCAGGCCGCTACGTGAAAAACGTAGGATATCCGGGCAGTCTTCTATAATTTCAGCATCTGAAAAAACATCATTGAAGGCAGAATCATGTGTGTTTTCGAACGATTGTTTAGCTGCGGGCCTGGGCTTTTTCTTAAGCTGAATTTTGTTGTTGGGCTGCAATGGCTCGACACCTGACATTTCGGCCAGAAATAATTCATCATCGTCATTTTTTGTTGAATCATTACTCATTACGTGCGTCTCTTACGGTATGATACTGCTTTGATTTTAACGTGATTATCTGTTCGTGCATATTTTAGTTACTAATGACGATGGTTACCGGGCGCCGGGTATTGCAATATTAATTGAGGCGCTTACTTCTGAATATGAAGTTTCCGTTGTTGCGCCCGAAAGAAACTGCAGCGGTGCAAGTAATTCGTTGACGCTGGAGCGTGGTTTGCGCGCATGCAAGCTAGAGGATAATGTTTATTATGTTGACGGCACGCCGACAGATTCAGTACATCTTGCGTTAACGGGTTTACTTGATAAAGTACCGGACATGGTAATTTCGGGCATTAATGCAGGCGCAAATATGGGCGATGATGTGCTGTACTCCGGTACGGTTGCAGCGGCGATGGAAGGGCGTCACCTAGGTTTGCCGGCAATGGCCATTTCTATGGATTCGTACACGCCTGAGTACTTTGAGACCGCAGCAAAGGTTTTATTACATCTACTTAAAGATTTTAAGCAGGTTTCATTTGCATCGAACACTATCTTGAATATCAATGTGCCTGACATCCCCTGGTCTGAAATAAAAGGTTTTCGTGCTACGCGATTAGGTAATCGTCACCAGTCGAAAGGTGTGATAATTCAAGATGATCCGCGTGGTGATCCTATGTATTGGGTAGGGCCGCCGGGCGAGGCTCAGGATGCGGGAGAGGGTACGGATTTTTATGCTGTTAGTAACCATTTTGTGTCAATCACACCGCTGCAAATCGATTTAACTCGGTATGATAGTCTTGCCGAGGTTGATAGTTGGCTTTGTGATCATAATAGTAAACATGCATAGATGATAGATAACGAGATACAAGGTATAGGTATGACGTCGCAGCGTACACGCGACCGTCTGGTCGATCGTTTACGTGATAAAGGTATTAAGAATCAGCGCGTACTGGAAGTTATCAGAACCACGCCACGTCATATATTTGTCGATGAAGCGATGGCGTCGCGTGCATATGAAGATACGGCATTGCCGATTGGTCATGGGCAGACGATATCGCAGCCGTACATCGTTGCACGCATGACAGAAATTTTACTCGAAGCAGGTGTGCCTGATGTGGTACTTGAAGTGGGTACGGGCTCGGGTTATCAATCAGCAGTTTTATCGCGTCTAGTGCCTAAGATATACACAGTGGAGCGTATCAGCGCATTGTTACAAAAGGCGCGTGATGCGCATCGCAAAATGGGGTTGTTGAATGTGTTTTCAAAACATAGTGATGGTTCGTGGGGCTGGGCACCCAATGCACCGTATCCGGCGATTTTGGTAACGGCTGCTCCGGAAATTGTGCCACCTAGTTTGTTAGATCAACTTGCGATTGGTGGTCGCCTGGTTATTCCAGTCGGTGCTAGTAAGGGTGGCCAGCAACTAAAACTGTATGTGCGAACGGAAGAAGGTTTTGAAGAGACTATTCATGAATCCGTTCATTTTGTACCCTTACTTGATGGAGCTGTACGTTAATGTTGTTTTCTGGATTGTATAATAAAGTCATGGTATGGGCAGCGCATCCACATGCCGAGCGTTATCTAATCGGCCTCAGTATCTTTGAGTCGATATTTTTTCCTATACCTACTGCATTAATGGTAGCACCGATGGCGGTGGCCAGGCCTGAACGAGCCGTACGTATTGCTCTTATCGCCACCACGATGTCGGTGCTTGGCGGTATTGTTGGTTATTATCTTGGTTATTTTTTGATTAGCGCCATTGAACCTATTTTACATGACGTCGGTTACTGGGATAAATACATGACGGCACAACAATGGTTTAGTGAATGGGGATTTTGGGCTGTGGTTATTGCAGGTTTTTCGCCAATTCCGTTTAAACTATTTACGCTTTCGGCAGGCGCGCTTTCTATGGCGATACTGCCTTTTATATTGGCTGCGCTCGTCGGTCGTTCAGCGCATTTCTTTTTGGTTGCTCTTTTAATGGCATGGGCAGGGCCAAAACTTGAGCCGGTGGTACGAAAATATATTGAATGGTTAGGTTGGTTTACTGTCATTGTAATTGCAGTATTTATATATCTCCATTAACAAACCCAGCCAAATGAGCAATGAGATGTCAACGTAGTTGTACTCAGCAAGCAAAAGTTTTTCTAGTTAGCCTTTTAGTGTTGGGGTTGATTGCCTGTTCTAACAACGTTAAGCAATGGAACCCAGACGACTATACCGTTAAATCAGGTGATACAATCTACTCTATCGCCTGGCGTTATGAACTTGACCCTGAGGCGTTCTCAGCCTGGAATAATATTAGTGCCAATAATGTTATCAAGCCAGGTCAACGGTTACATACCCGAAAGCCAAATAATTTTGTAGCGAAAAATAATACTTCTTATGCGCCGCACGTAACGACTAAGCAACCTTCAGCAAAATTATATACAGCCACTAAATATTCGATACCTTTCGGTAGCAAGTGGGTCAAAGCCACAAAAGGGGATACGCTATACAGTATCTCAAAACGTTCTGGTGTTACCGTTAATCAGTTGATAAAACTTAATCAACTTAAAAGACCTTATACGATACATCCCGGACAAACCATTTTTCTAAAACCATTAAATACTTCAGCTAACAAAAATAAAAAACAGAAAGCAAAATCGACAGCAACGTCTACGACAAAAGTTTCGCCTTCATCAACGCAAAAATTTAGTTGGCCAAAGTCAGTACGCTGGCGAAAACCTGTGAAGGGTAGAGTAATTAAAAAGTATAGTCGCAATCGCAATGACGCGAAAGGTATCGATATTGCCGGCAGTATGGGTGCGACGATTGTGGCAGCAGCTGATGGTAAAGTTGTTTACAGTGGCAATGGTTTAATAAGTTACGGTAATCTAATTATTATTAAACACAATAATACATATTTAAGTGCTTATGCTTATAATCGAAAAATTATCGTTAAGCAAGGCGACAGTGTTAAGGCCGGTCAGAAAATTGCTGAAATGGGACGTAAGGATAAATCAAGTGCTCGTTTGCATTTTGAGATAAGAAAAAATGGTAAACCGGTTGATCCACTAAAATATTTGCCTTGGTAATGTTGTTAATTTTTAACTTATATTGTGTTTATTTAATCGAAGAATTATCTAAAGTTAAATGCTATATTCTCAATGCAACTTATCCAATATGGATAGGGGCTCTTGTGTGGTGTAAATAAAAAACCACAATATCATGTGGGTTACGTCTTGAACATAAATTAAATTCTAGTTTTTTTTAATAAATACTTGCTTCTTAAACTGAAAGGATGATATAAGTTTTGCCAACGTCAGGGCTAACGTTAGAAGAACCTTGTAAGTCTATGGAATATAAAGGCAATTGATTGTTCCAACTTACATAACTAAATGCGTACAAAAAAATAATTATAAAACTCATTTTGGGGATGGAATAAGGTCATGAGAGAAGCAATTGCTGAAGCTAAAGAAGAGTTAGATTCGGGTGTCTTAATAATGCAGGACATTGAAGATACTGAGCAGGATAATGAAGGTAGTGTGTCTGCTAAAAAGAAAAAAGCTAAAACGAAAACTGCTGTAGCAAAAAAAGCGACTGCTAAGAAAGCGACTGCTAAGAAAGTGACAGTTAAGAAAACAGATGTTGATCCTGATGCAAAAGTTAATCGAAAGGAACTAGATGCAACGCGATTATATCTGCGTGAAATAGAAGGTTCGCCACTTCTTACCGCTGAAGAAGAAGTTTTCTATTCTCGAAAATCACTTAAGGGCGATATGGACTCGCGCAAGAAGATGATCGAATGCAATCTTCGCCTCGTAGTTAAAATTGCACGCCGTTACATGAACCGTGGCCTGGCATTGTTGGATCTTATCGAAGAAGGCAACCTGGGTTTGATTCGTGCAGTTGAGAAATTTGACCCTGAAAAAGGTTTCCGTTTCTCCACCTATGCTACCTGGTGGATTCGTCAGACTATCGAACGCGCGTTGATGAACCAGACGCGAACGATCCGTTTACCTATCCATGTAATTAAAGAATTAAATGTGTATCTTCGTGCTGCTCGTGAACTTGAGCAAACCATGGATACAGAACCTACCGCAGATGATATTGCGAAGATGCTTAATAAGCCAGTGGCCAACGTCGAAAAAATGTTGGGTCTACGTGATCGAGTAACGTCAGTCGATGTGCCGGTAGGTAAAGAAAATGACCGGCCACTTTTAGAAATAGTGGCTGACGAACGTGTTCCAGCACCACCTGAAATGTTGCAAAATGATGATGTAATGGCTAACTTAGGTGTTTGGTTAGATCAGTTAGATACAAAGCAGCGTGAGGTTTTGGTGCGTCGTTTTGGTCTACATAATCATGAACGCACGACATTAGAAGATGTAGGTAAAGAGCTTGGTGTTACCCGTGAACGTGTTCGTCAGATTCAAATGGATGCCTTAAAACAATTACGTAAAATTCTTGAGAATCAAGGGTTTACAGAGGAGTTGTTATTTCACGATTAAGTCGTATTTGGTAAGGGAGCTGCTAAAAGCGCCCGAAGATACAACCATTAAGCAGATACATTAGTATCTGCTTTTTTTATGTCCAGGGATGGACGGTATGCACCAAAGAGCCACGGAAGGCGGTGGTGCGAATGTCCAGGGATGAACGGTATGCTCCAAGGAGCCAAGGAAGGCGTAAAGGGAGGGCGGTTGCACAAGGAGCTAAGGATGGCAGTGTTGCGCATTAATGGGGTAGATGGTGCACCGGATGGTAGCGGTGTGAATGTCCAGATGTTGAGGTAATGTAAAGTACTCAAGCATCTAAATAATAAGACCTGCAACAACATTACGACCTTCACTCATTAAAATATTGTAAGTTCGGCATGCAGCGCGTGTGTCCACAAAGTCGACACCGATACCTTGTTTGATGATGCCAGAATAAGTTTCGATATCTGGGAATACGAGTTTTTCACCTGTTCCAATAATGATCAGTTCTGGGTTGTGGATTAATATCTGTTCAATATGCGTTGCTTGTAGCAAGTCGATCGAACGAATATTCCAGCTTTCGTTCAGTGTTGTTTTAGTAATAATCAAACTGTTGTTGAATGCATTGCCGTTGATGGAAACGCTACCATCGCCATAGGCTGTAATGACGTAGCCTTCATCTTGAGAATCTTGTGCAAATTTCATCGTTATCGTTTACCCGTATCTTAAGGAAATGTTTTATTGCTTTATAGTTTACGTCCGTCGACTATTTTACACCATCATCTATGATAAGCAGTGTGTTGCCTTTACGGTTGTTTAAAAGGAACTGTAATGTAGCTACACGAAATAACTTGAATACAGTAGAATATGCCTCTTGAAAAATCTTGTCGGAGAATATCTTGGACGCAGTTAAAGTTGGCTTATTGGGCCTGGGTACAGTGGGTACTGGAACCGCCACCGTTTTAACCAGAAATGCAGAAGAAATTCAATCTCGCGTTGGTCGGGCTATTGAAATTAGTCGTGCTGCCAGTCGGAGTATTACAGAACAAACTGTGCTCAATCCATCAACAACCAAATTAACAACTGATTTGTTTGATGTTGTCAATGACCCTGAAGTGGATATCGTGGTTGAGCTTATTGGCGGAGACACCCTGGCTAAAGACCTGGTAATGAAAGCCATCGAAAATGGCAAACATGTGGTAACGGCTAATAAGGCACTTATTGCAGTGCATGGCCCAGAAATAATGAAAGCAGCAGCCGAACAGGGTGTGAATGTTTGTTATGAAGCTGCTGTTGCTGGTGGCATCCCGATTATCAAAGCCATCCGTGAAGGTTTAGCAGCAAACAAGATTCAGTGGATAGCCGGTATTATTAATGGCACAGGTAATTTTATCCTCACCGAGATGCGCGATAAAGGTAGTGATTTTGCTGATGTTTTAAAAGAAGCTCAGGAGCTTGGCTACGCAGAAGCCGATCCAACGTTTGATGTTGAAGGTATCGACGCAGCGCATAAATTAACCATCCTTGCTTCACTAGCATTTGGTATCGAACTTCAATTTGAAAAAACCTATACCGAAGGCATCAGTAAGATAACCACAGAAGATATGAAATATGCCGAAGAACTTGGCTACCGAATCAAACACCTGGGCATAACACGTAAAACAGATAAAGGTATCGAGTTACGGGTACATCCAACATTAATTCCAGAAAAACGATTAATCGCCAATGTAGATGGTGTGATGAATGCGGTGTTAGTGCAAGGTGATGCCGTAGGTCCAACGCTCTACTATGGCGCAGGTGCTGGCGCAGAACCAACGGCCTCTGCCGTGGTGGCCGATATCATCGATACAGTAAGGACGATGGATGCACCGTTAAATCATAAAGTCCCCTTATTAGGCTTCCAGAATAACGCAATGCGTGACACGCCAATACTGGACATAGAAGAAGTAGAGACGGCTTATTACTTGCGTATGATAGCGCAGGATAAGCCAGGTGTATTGGCAGAAGTATCGGATACATTTGCAAAGAACAGTATCAGTATCGAAGCGGTTCTTCAGAAAGAACCTGCATCAGGTGAAAGCAGTGTGCATTTAATTATGCTAACGCAAAAATGTATCGAGTCGAGTGTTAATCAGGCAATAAAAGCGGTTGAAGATTTAGCTTCCGTAAAAGGTGATGTAGTGCGCATTCGAGTGGAGCACTTAGGTTAATCTGTTAGTTATTCAATGCCTAAGATTGAGTCTTTTTCAAGGTCATATCTAAAGATTAACTGTAAAATTTTCTAGAAAGTCACTTATATTTTGTAAAAGTTTTTTACAGTTACGCAGTGTATTCATTATGTATTCAAGGAGATAAACAAAAATATATAGAATAATCAATTAGTTATATATTTGGCGTGCTTATTGTTCGCAGTATAAGAAGTAATGACTTAATTGTTACTTAGGAAGTGTTTCAAAATTGATTAATATAGAGCATTGCTAATTTATAATCATTGTCTTCAACCAAATGAAAAAAGAGGGAAAAAACTTATGTTAAATGTATACAGAAAAACAGTTTTAATTATTGCATTAGCTTTGATAGCACCTATAGCTTCGGCATCAATAATGTTGCGCACAGGTGTTGATGCAGCACAAGTTGTACAGTCCGCAGGTACCACAGATTCATTCTGGGATATCTCAACTGACGGTGGCAACACTTATAATGATGCTATTGTCAATTATGATGCGCAAATCTGTTGTAACATGGGCACCGTTGCAAACACAGCAGCATGGATAACAGATTCAGGCAGAGCAGGTTCGGCTTCTACAGGTTGGGGCGTTCGTAATCCTGTATACGCTACCAGAACGTTTGATTTGACTGATTACGATTTATCAACGGTTGGTTTGGAAGCTACCTGGCGCGTTGCCGATAACTTAAGCCAAATTTTGCTTAATGGTAATGTAGTACATGGTTCTGTTACTTCTACATGGTTTACTGATCGTAACCTTAGTGTTGCAACGGGTTCAGCAGACTTTTTAGCGGGTCTTAATACATTAACGATAATTGGTACTTCTTTAAATAGTAGATGGGATGGTTTTTGGTTTGACGGTCTGGTTGATGGCCAAAAAGCTTCTGTGCCAGAGCCAACTTCATTAGCGTTATTTGGTCTTGGCTTGTCAGGATTTGGTTTTTCAAGAATGAAGAAAAAGTCTTAAAAAACCTCATTGTTAAATTACCGAATGCGAGCCCATGTAGGTTCGCATTTGGTTTTTTAATGGTTTGTTACATACTGGTAACTAATCTATTTAAAAAACATAACGTTACGCTTTAACATTACGATGTTTTAATATTACTTAGTAGGTGTTTAAGGTATACGCTATAAAAAAGAAAGTATCTCTTTCTCAATTTCATTCTTTTCAATAACGGTTGTCTGTGTTATTTCCTTATCAAACAAGTCACTAATAATTGCAGGAATCTCTATGCCTGCTTCGTTGGCAATGGATTTTAAGGCATCGATATCATGTGCATCTTCCTCGCCTGTTAGCGCATTGGCTATTACAGGGGAAAATTTCGTCCATTCAGCGGTTGAATAAACCATGGTTACCAGCGACTTTTCACGGCATGTTTCGTAAACTTTAAAACATGTTGCTGTATGTGGGTCCATGAGATAGCCATTAGAAAAAGCATCTTTAATGTATTGCTTGCCTTCGTCGTCATTACAGAAATCTGCTGAAAATATAGATTGTAGCTGTTTAAGTTCGCTGTCACTTATTTGATAATGTTGCTCATTATCTAATTGGAGCATTAGTTCTTTGGTGCGTTCGCTGCCAAATAGATCAAAAAATATACGCTCGATATTTGATGACTTTAAAATGTCCATAGCAGGTGAGGTTGTTGGTATGACGTCGGACGTTCTCAAGTCATAAGCACCGGTATTAATGAGCTGGGTCAAAATATTGTTGTTGTTGGAAGCAATTAATATCTTTTCTACAGGTAGACCCATTTTCATTGCATAGTAACCACCTAAAGCATTACCAAAATTACCACTGGGTACATTCAGGTATATTTTATCGCCTGATTGAATGGCGTTCTGTCGAACCAGTTCGAGGTAAGAATGAATATGATAAATGGTCTGAAAAATTATACGACCAAAGTTGACGGAGTTTGCAGCAGACAAAAGAATGTTTTTTTCTTTTAAAGTGTCTTTGAATGCCTTAGATGACAGTAAATGTTTCAGTGCATTTTGTGTGTCATCAAAATTACCGTTTACACCGATGACTCTTAAGTTTTTGGCATCTTCGGTAACCATTTGCAAACGTTGTACATCGGATGTACCACCGACAGGGTACATGCACACAACCTGTACGTTGGCTTTGTTTTTAAACGTTTCTAAAGCGGCAGGGCCGGTGTCACCCGATGTTGCTGCCAGGATAAGGTAATGCTCATTGCGATTTTGTGCGATAGACGATAAAACAGTGCCGAAAGGTTGCAGTGCCATATCTTTAAATGCGCGGGTAGGGCCGTGCCATAACTCGCTGACATAAAGGTCGTCTTTGACTTTTACTACCGGTACTGGATTATTGTTGTCATCAAATGCATCGTAAAGTGCAAGCGCTTGTTCGATAATGTCGGTATGGACATCGATTTCAAAAGCCGTTAATACGGCACGTGCCAATGTTTTGTAGTTCGAATTGATATGCGATTGTAAAAACGTCTCACCTAAATCAGGTAATACTTCAGGTGAATAGATACCACCGAAAGAGGCAATAGGTACCAATATAGCTACAGAAAAACTCACCCTTTTAGGGTGCTGGCCGTCGTTACCGCGAGTTTCAATAAAATGCATGCTGTATCCAGAAAGGTTGTAATTAGTTAGGGCTAGTAAGTCGCTGTAGTTCAGAGGCAGATTATAGCAAAAATATGTAAATGCTCATCTGTAAATGCTCATTAGTAAAAAAAATTATATGTTTATTGTGTAGCCCTGCCTTAATCGCACAATCTCAATAAATTGTTGCCTGTCGATTTCTTCTGCCCCCAGGGTTGCTAGGTGTTTTGAATAAACCTGCGCATCAATGAGGAAAGGCTTGAGTGTTGTGCACATATAATGCATGACAATTTTTGATGTATCTTTTTTGGCGCTGAACATGGACTCCCCGAAAAACATATCACCCAATATCAAGCCGTACATACCACCGACCAGACGGTCGTCCTGCCAGCATTCGAACGAGTGAGCGATACCATTCTGGTGAAGCTGGTTGTATACCGCAATCATGGTATCGGTTATCCACGTACCTGTATCATCACTTCTGGGTTTGGCGCAGGCAAGCATTACCTTTTTAAAAGCCGTGTTTGTTTTTATTTGAAAAGCATGGTTATTAAGCGTGCGTCGAAAACTTCGGGATACATGAAATTT
>JAESSQ010000205.1 GCA_016764035.1 Gammaproteobacteria bacterium | reverse complement strand
GGCTTGCCGGGCAAGTTGGCTGATTGTCAGGAAAAAGATCCTGCGCTTGTCGATACTCTATGGCCTGTCAGGCAGGTTGATGCTGACGGATATTGCCCAGGCTGTTGCGGCAGCAGAGGGTGCGCAAAATATAGGTATGGTTTTCGCCTTGGTATTTATAGTGGTGGCGCTGGCTTTCAAACTGGGTGCTGTGCCTTTTCATATGTGGATGCCAGATGTGTATCATGGTTCACCTACAGCAGTGACGGCACTCATCGGTACGGCGCCTAAGCTGGCTGGTTTCGCCATTATTATGCGTTTAATGGTCGAGGCATTGGGTGGTTTGCAGTCTGACTGGCAGCAGATGATTATTGTGTTGGCAGTGTTATCTTTGGCTATTGGCAATATTGTTGCGATAGCGCAAAGCAATATAAAACGCATGCTTGCGTACTCGACTATTTCGCATGTCGGTTTTATTTTATTAGGTATTTTGGCGGGAACGGCTGAAGGTTATTCATCTGCCATGTTTTACACCATCACCTACGCCATCATGTCCTTAGGCGGTTTCGGTATCATCATGTTGATGGCGAAGCGAGGTTTTGAGGCAGATAATATTAGCGATTTAACAGGTTTGAACCAGCGTAGTCCATGGTTTGCCTTTATCATGCTGATATTAATACTATCCATGGCCGGCATACCGCCAACGGTGGGTTTTTGGGCAAAATTAACGGTATTGACAGCTGTGGTGAATGTAGACCTGCTTTGGCTGGCTGTTATCGCTGTTTTCTTTTCTATCATCGGTGTTTTTTATTATCTTCGTATCATAAAAGTTATGTACTTTGACGATGCTGTTGATACCCAGCCCATCGAGTGTGGTCGTGATATGCAAATCACATTAAGCGTCAATGGTTTAGCAATTCTGGCGTTGGGTATTTATCCCGCAGCGTTAATGTCGCTTTGTGTTTCTGTTTTTAGCCGTTAAT
Source organism: Gammaproteobacteria bacterium (assembly GCA_016764035.1). GTDB lineage: Bacteria > Pseudomonadota > Gammaproteobacteria > SZUA-229 > SZUA-229. Next base: position 6,216 of record JAESSQ010000205.1, on the reverse strand, counting down.
TCCTACAGAAATAAAAAGTAACGCATCAGCGAATAATATGGTGCAGAAGTTACATAATAAAAAGCGTATTTCGAATTTCTTTCAAGTGATATTAATATAGTTGTGAAATTTACTGATTATTGCTTCAGGCAACTTGCATTTACTCTACTAAGTCCGTAATATTCGCGTCTTGTTGATGCGGGGTGGAGCAGTCTGGCAGCTCGTCGGGCTCATAACCCGAAGGTCGTAGGTTCAAATCCTGCCCCCGCTACCAAAATTTGTTTTCTTGGTGGCATAGATGTACCGGAACGTAGTTTCGGAGTTTCTACAAATCCAGGAATTTTGGAAAGGCTCCGTTTACGGGGCCTTTTTGTTACTTAGGATAAAATATTGATTTGTATCATATTAATGTAATTGTAGATTAATATGACAACCGAGCGAGATGAGACGAGACCAAACACATCTGTGGGAATTATTTGAGCCAGTGATTAGTGGTATGGGCTTCGAATTAATTGAAATAGAGCATTTTCCCAATCCGAAACACGGCGTGCTTCGGCTTTTTATTGATAAACCTGTGGGTGCTGAAGTTGAAGGCGTCGTTATTGAGGATTGTTCAGCCGTTAGTCGCCAGATCAGTGCATTAATCGATGTGGAAGATCCTATTAACGGTAAGTTTAATCTTGAGGTTTCATCGCCGGGTTTAGATAGGCCGTTACGACGGTTGCAGGACTTTCAGCGTTTTACAGGCTCTTTGGTAAAGCTGAAAACAGTTATGCCAATGGATGGACAGCGTAACTTTAAAGGACGTTTGTTGAAAGCCAGTGAGGATGCGCTGGTTATCGAAACAGACGATGAAGAAATTAGTTTACCGATGAGCGCTATAGATAAAGCGCGCATCGTTCCAGAATATTGATGATGAGGGTTAGACCATGAGCAAGGAAATTCTCTACGTTGCCGACGCCGTTTCAAATGAAAAAGGCGTTGAGAAAGAGGTTATATTTGAGGCCATAGAGGCAGCGCTTGCTACGGCTACGCGCAAGAAAAACGGCAGAGATATCGAAGTTCGCGTAAAGATTGATAGAGAAACCGGCGACTATGATACTTATCGTCGCTGGCTTGTTATCGACGATGCCGAACCGATGGAAAATCCTCTAGGTGAGATAACCCTGGCGGCAGCACAGATTGATGAGCCTGAAATCGAAGTAGGTGCGTATGTCGAAGATCAGATTGATTCGGTCGAGTTTGGTCGTATTGCTGCGCAGACAGCAAAACAGGTAATTGTACAAAAAGTCCGTGAAGCAGAACGTGAGCGCGTGGTTGAAGCTTATACAGGTCGCGAAGGCGAATTGATCATGGGAACCGTCAAGCGCGTTGACCGTGGCAATGTTTATCTTGATCTGGGTAATAATGTTGAAGGTTTTATTCCTAAATCAGAGATGATTCCGCGTGAGGCTGTTCGTCCTGGTGATCGTTTACGAGGTTATTTAAAAGAAGTCCGTTCAGAGGCGCGTGGTCCTCAATTATTTATTAGTCGTACGGCGCCAGAATTTCTGGTTGAATTGTTTAAACTCGAAGTGCCTGAGGTTGACCAGGGTATGCTCGAAATTATTGGTGGTGCGCGTGACCCCGGATCACGTGCAAAAATTTCTGTACGAGCGCTCGATGGTCGCATTGACCCTGTCGGTGCCTGCGTTGGTATGCGTGGTTCACGCGTACAGTCAGTATCAAATGAAATTGGTGGTGAGCGTGTGGACATCATTCTGTGGAATGAAGACCCCGCCCAGTTCGTTATCAATGCGATGTCGCCAGCTGAAGTTCTCTCGCTGGTTGTTGATGAAGAAGCCAACAGTATGGATATAGCTGTAGACGAAGAAAAACTTGCTATGGCTATTGGTCGTGGTGGTCAAAATATACGTCTGGCAAGTGAGTTGACCGGCTGGGTACTTAACGTGATGACCGAGCAGGAAGCAGAAACAAAATCGTCAGAAGAAGGCGCCAAGTACCTTAGCGTCTTTACCGAGCACCTCGATGTTGATGTTGAAGTTGCTGAAATTTTGGTCGCTGAAGGTTTCTCAACCGTCGAAGAAGTTGCTTACGTACCAGAGTCAGAGCTATTGAGTATTGAAGAATTTGACGAAGGCATCGTTGCTGAATTACGTAATCGTGCCAGTGATTACCTGTTGACGCAGGCCATTAAGACCGAAGAAGTGTTAGAAGAAAACAAGCCGCAGGAAGACTTGTTGACGATGGAAGGCATGGATAACGATCTGGCCAATTCACTTGCATTGAAAGGCATCTGCGCGATGGAAGATTTAGCCGAGCAGGCAGTTGATGAGTTAATGGAAATTGAAGGCATGGATGAAAAACGTGCTGCTGAATTGATAATGACAGCGCGTGCGCCATGGTTTGCTGATGAAGAGCAAGCTAAAGACACAGTAGACGCTAAATAACCAGAAGCTAAAAAAGCGATTAAAAGTAAACACGTAGATCATTACTGAGATAATTTATGGCTGAAGTAACAGTAAAACAATTAGCAAACGTTGTTGGTACCCCTGTCGAACGATTGCTTGAACAAATAAAAGATGCTGGTCTGGATATTGATACGCCAGAGTCATTGGTTTCCGATACGGACAAGTTAGCCCTGTTAGGCTTTTTACGAGGGCAGCACGGTAAAGATGATGTTGATGCTGATAACAAACCGAAAAAGATAACGTTAAAGCGTAAGTCGGTAAGTGCGGTTAAAGCTGCCGGTTCTAGTCGTGGCGCGGTATTAGTTGAAGTTCGTCGTAAACGCACAATTACACGTCCTGTTGAGCCGGAAGTCGTTGCTGACACTGCTGACAGTGAAGCTAGTGCAGTGCAGGAAACGCCAAGCGAGATAACAGAACTTGAAAAGTTGCGTGCTGATCAGGCGCGCAGAGAAGACGACCGCGAAAAAGAGCGTGCTCTAAAGCTTGAGCGTGCAGAAAAGCGTGAGCAAGAACAACAGGCGGAAGATGTGCGATTAGCTGAATTAAAAGCTAAATCAGAACCGGAAGTCACGATTGCAGCAAAAGAAGAGTCAGGCGCTAAGAAAAAAGAGAAAGTGTTATCGCCGGATGAATTGCAGGCGCAACAGGCTCGCGAGCAGAAAGCAACAACGAAAAAACATAAAACAGAACATAAAGATAAAAATACCTTATATGGTCGTAAACAACTGCACGTTTCCAGTGGTAAAAGCGGCAAGCGCCATAAGAAAAAGGGTAAGGTTGCAAGACGAACGACTGCGGTGGCAGATGCTAAGCATGGTTTCGAGAAGCCGGTAGATGCGATCGTGCACGATGTAACAGTACCAGACACCATAACTGTCGATGAACTTGCCAGACGCATGTCAATGAAAGCGGGTGAACTTATAAAGACACTTATGCAAATGGGTGTTATGGCGACAATTAATCAAGTGATTGACCAGGATACGGCTGTTTTAGTTATTGAAGAGCTTGGCCATACGCCTGTCGTTGTTAACGAAGATGATTACGAAAAAGAATTATTGGCACGTGATAGCGTTGAGTTGGAAGCTAAACCACGTCCGCCAGTGGTTACCATTATGGGTCATGTCGATCACGGTAAAACATCTCTGTTGGATTATATCCGTAAATCAAAAATTGCCGCTGGTGAAGCGGGTGGCATAACGCAGCATATAGGTGCCTATCATGTTCAAACGGATAAAGGTGCTATTTCATTTTTAGACACGCCCGGACATGCGGCCTTTACCGCCATGCGTGAACGCGGGGCTAATGCGACAGATATCGTTATTATCGTTGTTGCTGCCGATGATGGCGTGATGCCGCAAACCATCGAAGCGGTGCAGCATGCAAAAGCTGCCGGTGTGCCCATCATCATTGCTGTTAACAAAATGGATAAAGAAGGCGCAGACCCAGATCGCGTGAAGAATGAATTAGGTAATTACGAGATTATCCCGGAAGAATGGGGAGGCGATAATATCTTTGTAAACATCTCTGCACTTACTGGCGAAGGTATAGATGGCTTACTCGATACAATTTCATTACAAGCTGAATTGATGGAGTTATCGGCTCCTTCAGAAGGTCTGGCAAAAGGCGTTGTTCTGGAAGCTTCATTGGACAAGGGTCGAGGTGTAACGACCACGGTTATGGTACAGGAAGGTATGTTACAAAAAGGCGATATTATGCTCGCGGGCGAAGACTTTGGTCGCGTTCGTGCTATGTATGATGAGTTTGGACAACCGCTAGAAAGTGCCGGCCCTTCGATACCTGTGGTGGTTATTGGTTTATCCAGTACGCCAAATGCTGGTGATGAAATGCAAGTACTTGCCGACGAGCGTACGGCACGTGAAGTCGCGCAGAATCGTCAGAATAAAGCGCGTGATATGCGTTTGGCAACACAACAGGCCAACAAACTTGAGTCGATGTTTGACCAGATGCAGGCAGGACAGGTTAAAAAGCTTAACATTCTGTTAAAAGCCGATGTGCAGGGTACGTTACACGCCATCAGTGATTCATTAATGAAACTGGCTGTCGATAATGATGAAGTGGATGTGCGCATTATCGGTTCAGGTGTGGGTGGTATCAATGAAACCGATATTAGTTTAGCTACAGCTTCTGATGCCATTGTCATTGGTTTTAATGTGCGTGCCGATGCGGCTGCACGACGTGTGGCGGCTGAACGTGGTGTTGAATTAAATTACTACAGCATTATTTATGAGCTGATAGATGAAGTCGCTAAAGCGTTAACCGGTATGCTCAGCGCAGAGTTCCGCGAACAAATTATCGGTATGGCAAAAGTGCAGGAAGTATTCAAATCACCTCATTTTGGCCAGGTGGCGGGGTCACTGGTTACCGAAGGTGTGGTTCGTAAAGACTCACCGATTCGCGTACTACGAGATAATGTCGTTATATTTGAAGGTGAACTCGAATCATTGCGTCGTTTTAAGGATGATGTGAAAGAAGTAATTAGTGGTACAGAGTGCGGTATCGGCGTGAAAAATTATGAAGTTAAAGTTGGCGATCAGGTTGAAGTATTTGAGCGCGTAGAAGTCGAGCGAACGCTCTAGACAATAACCCATGTTTTTAAATGCCTAGAGAATTTTCCCGTAGTGAACGCATGGCGGAGCAGCTTCGACGTGAGTTGGCTGAGATTGTGCGTGATGAGATTAAAGACCCGCGATTAGGTTTTGTGTCTTTTACAGAAATACGTATGAGCCGTGATTTAAGTCATGCGGTGGTTTACAGCTCTGTTTTAAACGCTGACTCACAAGATGAAGCCATTGCAATATTAAACCGTGCTGTTGGTTTTATCCGAAAAGAAATCGCGCGCAGGATTCGCGCGCGCATTGTGCCGACATTAAAATTTGTTGTTGATGACAGCGTCATACGTGGTGTTGTTATGGACGAGTTGATTAGTGAAGCTCGCAAAAGTGACCAAAAAAATAAAAATGAAGAGAGTGATTAGTTTTGGGCAGACGTAAAAATAAAGGTCGAAATATCAGTGGTGTACTGCTGCTTGATAAGCCACAAGGTGGTAGTCCTAACCATGCGCTACAAAAAGTAAAGCGATTGTTTGGTGCTGCTAAAGCTGGTCATACAGGGAGTCTGGATCCATTGGCAACAGGTATGCTACCCGTGTGCTTTGGTGAAGCAACAAAAATATCAGCATTTTTACTGGATGCGGACAAACGCTATCGGCTTAAATGTCAGTTAGGTGTAAGCACCACCACAGGTGATGCTGAGGGCGAAATTGTTGATACTCTGGACGTTTCCGCAATAACTGAAAATACTATTAAAGCTGTTTTACCTGACTTTATTGGTGAGATAGAACAGATTCCGCCAATGTATTCTGCACTTAAGCATAATGGCGAGCGTTTATATAAACTGGCGCGACAGGGCATCGAAGTAGAGCGCAAGGCAAGAACCGTCACTATATATGACATTGAGTACCTATCGCTTGCCCAAGACGAGCAACAAAGACTTATTCTCGAGCTTGAGGTTAGTTGTTCTAAAGGAACGTATGTCCGTACGCTGGTTGAAGATATTGCTAAAAAAATTGATTGCTGTGCACATGTTACGGCTTTACGTCGTTTAAGTGTTGGTCCGTATAAGGGCGAGATGCTAACGATGGAACAGTTATCAGAACTTGCTGAGCAAGGTAACGACGTACTGGATAATGCATTACAGCCGATTGATAGCGGGGTAGCGCATTGGCCGGATGTGCATCTGGGTGCAG
>JAESSQ010000204.1 GCA_016764035.1 Gammaproteobacteria bacterium | reverse complement strand
TGTTTCAGATGACCTTCGCCATTATCACACCGGCGCTGATCGTCGGTGGTTTTGCAGAACGCATGAAATTTTCATCCATGCTTTTATTCAGTGTGCTTTGGGTAACGGTTGTTTATATCCCAATATGTCATTGGGTTTGGGGCGGTGGTTGGCTTGCTGAAATGGGCTTGCTTGATTTTGCTGGTGGTACGGTGGTACATATTACAGCAGGGGTAGCGGCTATTGTGACGGCACTGGTAATGGGAAATCGTACAGGTTTTCAAGTCACACCAATGATGCCGCATAACATGACCATGACGGTAACCGGTGCTTGTATGTTATGGGTCGGTTGGTTTGGTTTTAATGGCGGCAGTGCGGTGGCAGCTAATGGCGATGCCGGTATGGCAATGTTAGTAACGCATGTCAGTGCGGCTTGTGGAGCAGCTACCTGGGCCGTACTGGAATGGATTAAATATGGCAAACCGAGTGCGCTTGGCACAGTAACCGGTATGGTTGCAGGTTTGGGTACCATCACACCGGCATCGGGTTTTGTCGGGCCGATAGGCGGTTTAATTATTGGTATCAGCGCGGGTATCGTTTGTTTTTATGCCACAGGCTTTATTAAGCAGAAGTTAAAAATAGATGATTCGCTGGATGTGTTTCCCGTACATGGTGTTGGTGGAATTTTAGGAACCATGTTGGCCGCAGTATTTATAGCTGCAGGCTTAGGTGGTGTAGGTTTTGCTGAAGGTATGGATATGAGCTCACAATTAGGCGTTCAGCTAACAGGCGTTATTGCGACGATTGTATTTACTGCAGTTGCGACCTTTATCATACTGAAAATTGTTGATGCATTACTTGGCCTACGCGTTACAGAAGAGCAAGAAGTGGAAGGCCTGGACATTAATCAACATGATGAACGAGGGTATATTCTTTAATTCACGTTTGGTACTAATAGCTAGAAAATGTAGCCGATAAATAAAAAGAGGGGTATCAGCAAGCTGATGCCCCTCTTTTTATATGGATTAGTCTAAGCGGCTAATTACCGACTTAAACGCATGGTCAAACGCAGAATGACCCATAATCATTTTTGTGGTTTTATTAGTCACTTCTTCGTTAAATTCATCAAAAGATTTTTCTGTAACTAATTCGCCTTTATGATTAACAAACATTAAGTTGGCATCTTCAACAATAATTACTGAGAGCTTGCAGCGTCGGGTATTTTGATCTTCACCCATGTTAACTTGAAACCACATACCGGGCATGATATCGGCTGGAATCTGATGTTTTTCGGTGGCTTCTTCGATAGGTGGTTCTTCTGCTGGTTGTGCATGGCTGACAATCTCCACGGCCGCGGTGACTTCTGCTTCAGTAAAGTTAGCATCACTACAGAGTGAGTCTATGGTTTCTCGGTAAATTGATACTATTTCTTGGACATCTTTTTTTGAATTGCTAGCGATGTTTAAAAAATTTTCTGTCGTAATCAGTAGTTCATCTTTTTCTGATATGAGCTTAGCCAGTTGCTCGGGTGACGATATCGGCTGAACGCTTTCTACGATATGGCGCAAGGTGAGCACCAGGTTTACCCATTCGTTATTCTCCTTACCGCTTTTTAAGTAATGATTAAATAACAATGTTGGCCAACGTTTTAGTATAAGAGGGTGAACGGCTTCAGGTAGAGCCTTGCCAGTAGTCGTTGCGCGTAGTGCTTTCTACACGGTTGCGCGTGCATGTTTTCGTAGTATTTGTTGCTGCTCAGCTTCTTCAACCGCGCGTGCACTAGCTTCCTGCTCTTCAATAATGTCGTTAAGGTTGTCGAGAGCGTTTTGGAAGGTTTCGGTGGTTAAATCGTATTCGCCTAAAATGGTGGAGATAACTTTATCCAGGTGTTGATATATCTCGTCTGTATGGTCAGTGATGCCTACGCCGATATCAGCGATGGTGTCGAGTAATACACGTGCTGGGTGGTTGTCATAGATGAAGAATTCCTGATCTGCCATTGATGCTTTAATGATGGGTATTTGCATTCTTAGCAGCAGGGTTTTAATGGTGTCCGAGATATCTTCATCTTCGATGATGGCGTCAAAAATAAGCTCGATGAAATCGATGGTTTTTTCAGCTATCTGATTGATGCGTTTGGTTACAGCGCCACCCGATGTTTTGGCGATTTCTGCAAGTACGGCCTGTTTTATCGCTTCGCCATCAAATGTTATCTGTTGAGGTTGATCAAATTGTGGCAGATGCTGTACACCAGATAAAGCCTGAATGATTTCTTGATGGCCAAAGTGTTGCGGTGTGCTTGAAGGGTAAAACGCAGTGTTATCAGTTGATGAGGCGTCTGTTGTGTTGGGTGTTATAGGCGAGCCACTTATGTAGTTGCCCAGTACACGACCAACCTGATTGGCAGGCATGCCTGCTGTATAGTGTTGGTACTCGCCATCATGGCCTTGGGGTGCATTAGCACCAGCAGGGTTGTTGGTTTGTCCTTGCGGTGTGTTGTAACCTGGGTGTCGATAACTGCCACCGGGCGCAGCTGTCATGGCGAAACCACTTATATTATTTCCCCCGGAATTGCCACCAACTGGTGTGACGTTTCGGCCAATAGAGCCTGCTCCGTTGTGGGCGCCGCCAATTCCACTATGACCAGGTGCGCCTGTGCCAGTGTAATTGTCGGCATAACCATCGGGCGCCGCATTTTCATCGGGTGCTTGCTGTGATTGTGGGCGAGGTCGTGATGGTGTTGATTTGTGTGTGTGTAATTTTATCTGAGGCAATATTTCTGCATCGATCAAACGATTGTTGATCGAGTCATAAAGTGCATCCAGTTTGCTGGCGATTTCAACATCAAACATGTTGAACAGTATTTTTTTATCTGTGTTGTCGAAGCTGTCAGCCAAGGCATCATCAAACGCCTGGCAAAAATTCGTGGGTGTCAAAGCACTTTGCGTAAAAAGCTGTTCTGATTTAAGTGATAGAAATTCGAAACGGGCTTCCAGGTGCTGTAACTGTTCGCGGTATTTTGAACCGGCTCGCTCGCCAATGCTTTTGACCAGCACCATGCCTTCCATTTCATCCTGACCAACAAGACTTAGCTCGCCATCGTCACTGTCGATTTTAAGTTGCGTAAGCTTTTCGTCAAAGATTTTTTTTGGTATTAGGAGCTCTTTGATGTTGTTATCGAATGCATGGGCGATATCAGGTTTGAGTTTTCTGATTTGATTCATCAGTTCAAAATAACGAAGGCGGTCTTCGTTATTATCGGCCGCTTCAGACATATCGAAAAGATTTTCCAATGATGAATTGAGCAGTTTTGACATCAAATCGGTCATGCGTGTGCTTAAGTTGCCACGTATATCCAGGACTAACTTGTCATACTTACTGATTGTTTTTTCGCTATTTTTGTTATTTTCACTCATAAATAAGTGTTTCCATTTGCGCCTGGCAAGACTTCAATTTAAGGCTATGCATTCTCTATATGTAGATTATAGCTTTTAGATAAGAAAATATAGAGACATAATTGATTATAGTGTGTTGAATGTTTATGCAAATAAACTTTTAGCGTGCCTGTGCAACAGCGTGATATACAACTATGCTTTAAATATAATCAAAATAAGATGTGTTCAATAGTATCGGCGGCTTTAGGCCGCAACGTGGTATGAGATAGTTTATTTATGAGCGAACAAGTATCTGAAAAACCAGAAATATTATTGGTTGATGACTCGAAAGTTATTCGACTGTCGGCAAATAAAATGCTGGCGAGTGATTACGTCATTCATTTAGCTGAAGACGGGCAGATTGCATGGGAGATATTGCAAAAAAACAGTGATATTTCAGTTGTGTTTACTGATTTGAGTATGCCGAATCTTGATGGTATGGCTTTGCTGGATCGAATCCGCAAGGCAGATGACGAACGCATTGCTGCATTGCCAGTTATTATTCTAACGGGTAATGATGATGCTGAGGCAATGAAACAGACCGTATTTGATGCTGGTGCGACAGATTTTATTGCTAAACCCTTTCAATCGATCGATCTCATCAGTCGGGCAAAAGCCTATGCTCGCTTAAGCCGAAAAGTTGTTGAACTTGAGAAGAAAGCGGGCCTTGATAAGTTTACAGGTTTATACAATTCGCAATCGTTGCAGGAGCATGGTGCCAAGGCTTTTTCATTTGCCAGTCGCCATAAGCTCTATATCAGTACAATTTATTTCGAAATCAATAAGTTTCAGGCGTGTTTTGATAAACATGGCAAGGTTGTGGCGCAGCATATTATTTCTGCCATTGGTAAGCGTTTACAAGCTGTGATGCGAGATGAAGACATCGCCGCGCGAATAGATGTTGCCAGGTATGCGCTTATTTTACCGATGACCAGCAAAAGGCAAACTGAGGCGGTTATCGCACGTGTCCTGGAAACGGTAAATAAACTGGTTTTTGATACCGGTAAGGAGCGAATCCGCGTATCTTTTTCAGTAGGTTATACGACACTCGATTTAAACGAGAAAAAAGAATTTAATGATATGCTTGCCTATGCAAACAATGCTTTGCAGCAAGCAAAAAAATCAACACAAGATAATGTGGTTTGTTTTGAGGGCGCCGGTAAACTTAAAACCGATATGCTCGACGACATGGTTACTGAACAGGATATCGAAAAAGCTTTTTCACATATACTTGATGGCGATTTTTATCCGATACCAGAACATCACCTACAGACAGTTGTCGAACGACTAACACTTTTTCTTCAGTACGTAGAAAATAAAACAACGGGTGATATATCAGGTGATGATATAACACAATAAATTTCGCTATGATTAGAGTTATTATAGTGAAGTCACGTTTTACAAACTAATTAAGGTTGCTACAAGCCATGACACAGAAACTAAAAACCATTTCGGCGACAGAAGCATGGGACATCTGTCAAAAAGAACCCCGGGCATTATTAATCGATGTTCGCTCCAGTATGGAGTATTTGTTTGTTGGTCATCCTCAAGGTGCGGTACACATCCCATGGATTGATGAGCCAGACTGGGTGATTAACAAAAATTTTGTTACCGAAATACGTAAACTTGCGCTTGGCGGTTTGCTCGAATCGTCTGATGATGTGCCTATCATCCTTATTTGTCGAAGTGGTAATCGCTCTGACGACGCAGGTAAAGCACTAATCGACGCCGGTATACAGACGGTCTACCACATCGATGAAGGCTTTGAAGGTGAGCTCGATAGTACACACCACCGTAGCGCAATCGGTGGCTGGCGGTACCACAATCTCCCCTGGGAACAGTGTTAGCCATAATGTCCGATAAAATTGTAAAAACGAAAGCGCAATGGCAAGCTTTGCTAAGCGATGAAGCGTTTCGTGTTACCCGAGAGGCGGGAACAGAGGCTGCTTTTGCCGGGAAGTATTACGACAATAAAGATACCGGCATTTACCATTGTAAGTGTTGTAATGAGCCACTCTTTGACTCCAATGAAAAATACGACTCTGGCTCTGGGTGGCCAAGTTTTTATCAACCCAAAACAGATGTCGAGCTGGAAGTAATTAAAGATAGCAGCCACGGCATGACACGTGTCGAAGTACGTTGTCCGAAATGCGAGGCGCACCTGGGCCACGTGTTTGAAGATGGCCCGCAACCTACCGGTTTACGTTATTGCATCAATTCCGTTTCGCTGGCTTTTGATGAAGAAAAATAGTTACAAGCCCCATATAAAGTCTATGTTTATTCGCAGCAATCGCTGTCGCCACCTGGTTTGACCGCTTCGATACTGGCAGACAGAACATAATCTTCTACGCCGCGACCGGGCGCCCAGTCTTTGATAAAGTCTTTCGAGTCATCTTTGGGCGCGATATTAATTTTTTCAAAACCGTTTTCCTCAAGGATGCTTAATAGTTCGTTGATCTGAGAAGCACCTGCCATACAGCCTGAGTACAGGGCAAGGTCATCTCTTATTTCAGCGGGTAATTCAGCACTGGCGACCACATCCGAGATGGCCAGTCGGCCGCCGGGCTTGAGTACTCGAAATGCTTCGCTGAAGACCTGGTGTTTATCTGGTGATAAATTAATAACGCAGTTGGAAATGATGACATCGACCAGATTATCGGCAACGGGTAAATGCTCTATCTCACCAAGACGAAACTCGACTTGTTGATATTTTCCTTTGACTGCGTTGTCGCGTGCTTTTGAAATCATGGTCGGTGTCATATCAATGCCGATAACCTGGCCAGACTCACCGGTTTCGCTGGCGGCAAGAAAGCAGTCAAAACCGCCGCCGCTGCCAAGATCCAGTACGGTTTCGCCGGTTTTAATACTGGCTATGGCACGGGGGTTGCCGCAGCCGAGGCCCATGTCGGCACCTTCGGGTACACTTTCCAGGTCACTTTCGCTGTAGCCTAACCTTGTGGACACTAAGGCGTTAATGGCGGTATCGTCTGAAACCCCGCAGCAGCTTGTTTGTGTGCCGAAACTGTCGTTATTATTGCTGGCTTGTGCGACTTCTGCATAGCTTTTGCGTACATTCTGGCGTATTTCATCCGCCTGTTTTTGGTCGAGTGATTGGCTCATGAGTGTGCTCTCTTGGGTTATTCGGTGAAAAGGTGTTGTAATGTTTTCATCATGTCGGTATTTACCGAGCAAAATACCTGTTTGCCATCACGCTTCATATGTATCAAACCGGCACGGTTTAATTCTTTTAGGTGATGAGACAGCGTTGATGGTGCAATATCGAGCTGTGAATCAAGTTCGCCAACACAGCAGCTAAATACGTCGTTGCTATCGCATTGCGTGCCAGGTGTACAGCAACGGGTTAAAATGTTGTATATTTTTAAGCGATGGTTATTCGCCAATGCTTTGAATATATCAACTAGCTGAAAATTGTCTGGCGGTATATTGGTAGGTAGCGTTTGTTCGTTGCTTCTATAATTCGACATATTTCGAATTATAGAGATATAAAAAAAGAATGCAAGTCACAAATTACAGTATTATGATGTTGGCTTGACCGTATAGAGGTAACGATGCAACAACAATTAACTGATGAAGAAATATCATGCCTGGAAGAGCGTTTATTCGAGCTAACGCAAGAGCATCGTGATCTTGATGATGTTATTAGTCGCTTGTTATCGTCGCCTGACGTTGAAGAGTTACAGCTGAAACGGTTTAAAAAACGTAAGCTAAAGTTGAAGGATATGATTACTAAGCTGAAAAATACGTTAATTCCGGATATTCTTGCCTGATCTGAATGTTTTTGGTTACTTATTTCGGTAACAATTTATAATATTATGCTTAGGTAATTTATTCTTTTTTATGAATATTGAGACATATCGAGGGTAGTTGTGTGAATTTTTGTTCAGCATGTGGAAGTAACGTTAGTGTTGTCATACCTGAGGGCGATAATCGACAACGCTTTGTATGTGATAGCTGCCAGACTATTCATTATGAAAATCCAAAAATTGTAACCGGGTGTATTGCTCAATGGCAAGACACTATTTTGCTATGTAAACGTGCGATAGAGCCAAAACATGGCTTATGGACGCTGCCCGCAGGATTTATGGAAAATGCAGAAACAAACATGCAGGGTGCAGCTAGAGAAAGGGCTGAAGAGGCGAATGCCAAGGTAGAGAATATGCGTTTATTTTGTGTGTTCAGTATTCCTCATA
>JAESSQ010000019.1 GCA_016764035.1 Gammaproteobacteria bacterium | reverse complement strand
AGCGGACTGAGTTTATCCGAATAAATAATCAGTGACATTCACACACATATAGATTTAGACTGCCAAACAGAGACTGAAAGTGCTCGCGGTCAATCATCATGCGCAAACAACTTAAATGAATGAATCTCTTATTACGATAGGCGGCATATACTGCATTGCTTTTGCAGTGTTTCATTTACTTTTTTGGCGCATATTCAACTGGAATGAAGACCTGCGTTCATTATCGTTCCTTAACCGAGCAATAATGCCCATTTTAAATCTTTGCTTAACCATCGTTTTTATCTTATTCGCTTATATTTCTCTTGCCCATACCAACGAGCTACTAACTACCCCTTTGGGCAATAGCCTTTTAATATTCATCTCACTATTATGGTTTGCAAGAGCTGCCATGCAGCCATTATATTTCAAACTTAAACATTGGGGCTCTATCGCTTTTTTTCTGTTATTTATATCGGGTGGCGCACTGTATGGCGTCCCATTACTATAAACACGAAAAAAACACTCAGCCATTGATATCAACCAAAACTGTAATGCGCAAATTTTTAAAGAATACCCAAGCAAAGCTTAGCTGCTCTGATAACGAACCGTAATCTCCGATAACGCAGGTAAAACACGTGTCAAATCAATACTGTCACGCGGCCAAAACACGTTCACGCCACAACGCTCCAGCGAACGTAACTGATCTTGTAACAAGTCACCGATAACCATGATATCTTCCGGGTAACCATATTGTTGCCGTAACAACCTAACCTGCGAAAAAACCCGACCGTCTGTATAAAGTTGACAGTCAAATACCACAAGTGAAATGGCCTCAAGCTCATCTGCAATTTCCGCTAGTGACGTATCACAGTTAATAACAATGCCAATGCGCCCCGCTGCGGAATCACGTACAAGCAACGTTGCTTTTTCTGCCCGGTAACGCGCTAAAGACAACGCTGCATTACCTTTACCAAGTGGTGTTTCCTCGCCGAGCAAAGACCACGGATACTCCACAATACAACTGTCCTTAATAACTTGCATTGCTTTCCACCTTTCGCTTTGTTTCAGACTTGGACCCTGGCTTCACTTCCGGCTGCCCGTAAACACGCGCTTTAAAAGGCGCGATACCTATTCGTTGAACCGTATCCAGAAACACTTCACCTTCAAAACGTTCGTTCTTATAAACCAACAATATATCTTCAATGGTTTGCGCAACCTTGGCATGCGCAATCGCTGGCCCCAGACGTTTACCAAGACTTATACGATTATCCGCAGAACCACCAAGGGTAAACTGATAGAACTCAGCACCGTTTTTATCGACACCAAGAATGCCAATATGACCGACATGATGGTGACCGCAGGCATTCACACAACCAGACATTTTTATTTTGATATCACCCAAATCATAGAGGTAATCCAGGTCGTCAAAGCACTGGTTTATCTGCCTGGCAATGGATAGCGAGCCCGCATTCGCCAAACTACAAAAGTCCATACCTGGGCAGCAAATCATATCGTTAAGCGTACCAATGTTCGGCGTCGCCAATTGATGCTTATCCAAAACATGCCACAGCTCGTAGAGGTCATGCTGCTTAACATCCGCCAACACAAGGTTTTGATCATGCGTGGTACGAATCATACCCATACTGTACTGGTCAGCAAGCGCCGCCACAGTATCCATTTGCTCACTACTTATATCGCCAGGTGGTGCATTAGGCGCTTTAAGTGAAACATAAACAATGCGATAACCGTCCACTTTATGCTTCACTACGTTACGCGTCACCCAGGTAGAAAAGGCTTTATCGTTCGATAACCAGCGTGTAAAACTCACGTCGGCGGCAGCATTTTTATCGTAAACAGGTGGCGCAAAGTGTTGCTGTATTCTTGTCAACGTTTCACCGTCGAGTAACAATGCCGCGTCTTTGATTCTTGCCCATTCAGCTTCCACCTTTTGTTTAAACACGTCGATACCCAGAGCACGGACTAATATTTTGATGCGCGCTTTGTAAATATTGTCACGTCTACCTTCGAGGTTGTAGATACGCAAAATAGCTTCAAGATACGAAAGCAAGTATTTCTTTTCGAGAAATTCTCGTATGGTTACACCGATAATGGGGGTACGGCCGAGACCACCACCAACAATAATTTTAAATCCCGTTTCTCCCTGTTCATTTTTAACGATGTAAATACCGATATCATGAACTTGCACGGCTGCTCGATCGTACGTTGCACCAGAAAAGGCAATTTTAAATTTTCGTGGTAACCAGTCAAATTCCGGGTGCAATGTCGACCACTGTCGCACCATCTCACAGTACTGCCGAGGATCTTCAATTTCATCATCAGCGACACCGGCAAGATGATCGGTGGTTACATTGCGGATACAATTACCACTGGTTTGAATAGCATGCATTTGTACCGTCGCTAACTCGGCAAGAATATCAGGAACACGTTCCAATGCAGGCCAGTTAAACTGTATGTTTTGCCTGGTACTAATATGACCATAATCTTTATCGTATTTACGACCAATATGAGCCAGCATGCGCAATTGCTCGGAAGATAACAAACCATAAGGAATGGCTACACGTAACATAGGTGCATGAAGCTGTACGTAGAGACCGTTTCGTAATCGCAGTTGCTTGAATTCTTCTTCGTCCAGCTCACCCGCCAAAAAACGACGGGTCTGCCCTCTAAATTGCTCGACACGCTGGTCGACTATTTTCTGGTCTTGTTCATTATATAAATACATTAGTGTTTCACTTTAAAAAAATACCATAGAGGTTCTAACCCGTGTCAATCATGAAGACCGCATTCACGCTTTAATCCAAAAAACCGTGTCTCTTCTTCCAGCATGCCGGGCTCTAGCGGACGGGTTGTATGCGTGTCGCCTACCGACACATAACCCTTTTCCCACAACGGGTGATAAGGAAGCTTATGTTTATTGAGATAGCGGTACACATCGCGATCACTCCAGTCAACGATAGGATGCACCTTAAAACAGCCAAACTTACCGGCAACTACCGGCAGATTAGCGCGCGAACCCGACTGGCCACGACGAATCCCAGCAAACCAGGTTTTCACCCGCAACTGCTGCAAAGCCCGCTTCATCGGTTTTTCTTTATTAAGCCAATTATATTTGGTGATACCGTCCAGACCCTGCTCCCAGAGTTTGCCGAGAATAGCTTCCTGTCGCGAACCCGTCATCGGCGGCTGATAAACCTTAAGATTAAGACGCAACCTTTCAGTTAATTCCTCGATAAACTGGTATGTCTCGGGGAATAAATGGCCCGTATCAATCAGAATTACAGGCAAATCACGTTGTTCTGTACTCGCCATATGCAACATGACGGCTGACTGAATACCAAAACTGGAAGACAAAGCATGAGCACCTGGAAAATGTTCCAACGACCATGCGATTCTCTGCTGCGCAGACAATGGCGTTAAAGCAGCGGAATATTGTTCAATCGTTTCATTCGTCAATGCCGCTTTAAACGACGATGACTCGGTTGAATGGGTAGTTTGCAATCTAGGCATTTGAAGTATCTCCTACAATAATATTGAATAGTATTTTATACGGCAGATATTTCATGTAAAATGAAATTTAACTAATCTATTTCATATTATTTGATATAAAACTTTTTATAATGGAGTACCACCTATGGAGTTACGTCAGCTTCGCTCACTCATCACTCTGGTAGAAAACGGCTTTAGTGTTAGCCGCGCGGCCGACCAATTGTGCCTAGTGCAATCGGCTGTATCACAACATATCTCACGCCTGGAAGCAGAGGTGGGTGTTCGGCTATTCATGCGCCACGGCAAACGACTGGTTAATCTTAGCGAGCCGGGCGAACTAATTGTTAAGCATGCATACCGAGTGCTTGCCGAAACCAACGCTATCGTGGACATTGGAAAAGAAAACACAGCACCGTCAACCGGCACTTTAAATGTCGGAGCAACCCATACCCAGGCACGCTATATATTGCCGCCGATAATTAAGTCCTTCCGCAAAAAATTTCCTGCTATCGAATTACACATCCATCAAGGCACACCAGAACAACTGGTCAACATGGCGATAAAAGGCAGTGTTGATATCTCGATTTGTACGGAAGCACTGGGCGAATACACCGAATTGGTTAGCGTTCCTTGCTACCGCTGGAACCGCAGCGTAATAGCACCCATCGGACACCCGATACTTCGGCTAGAAGAACTCACGCTTCAAACACTCTGTGAATACCCGATGATAACCTACGTATTCGGTTTTACCGGCCGGGGAAATTTTAGCGACACCTTCAAAAAAGCAAAACTATCACCGGATGTAATCTTGGGCGCTGCGGATACAGATATTATAAAAACCTATGTCCGCGAAGGATTGGGCATCGGCGTTATCGCCAGCCTTGCCTATTGCCAGAACACAGACACCGACCTTGTAAGAAGAGACCTGGCAACATTGTTTCCGTGGGAGACGACCAAAATCGCCTACCATAAAGACAAGTTTTTACGCCACTACCAACAATACTTTATCGACCTGTTTATCGAGCACGTTTCAAAACCCGACCAATGGCCAGGTTTAAAACCTTGTTAGTCTAATAAGTTCAGATTTAAAAAACGCATAAAAAACGGACGAGAAAAATATAATCATTGCGGTTCAGAAAAAAATTTATTTATAATAGAGCATAACCGCATAAACATATTCAACTGGTTGTTAATTAATTAGGCAGAAACAGATAAATAGACAGCAACTTTTCGCCTATCCCCATACTCTTTTTCTGTCTAATACACTGTTAACACCCATAAAACAAAAGTATGGTTATTTAGCCATATCAGTGCTATATTTATTCTATGAGTGAACAGGACTTCGAATGGAATGAAACAAAAAACCATGAAAACCAACAAAAACATGGCGTTACATTCTACGAAGCACAACATGCCTTCTTAGATGCAAACCGTGTTATTGCTGAGGACTTGGAGCACAGCAAAGCTGAAAAACGATATTATTGTTTCGGCTTAAACGAACAAGGTAGTGGCATTCT
>JAESSQ010000203.1 GCA_016764035.1 Gammaproteobacteria bacterium | reverse complement strand
CCATTGTTCACTATCAGGTAATGCATCGGGAATACTGCGACCATCACCAATATTTGCAACGACAATATCGATACCCTGCCAGTCATCCTGAATAGACTGCCTTAAATTAGTTAACGCATTTGCATCCGTGCAATCACACTTCAAGGCTTTTATGTTTTCTACGCCATACTGCTGCTGAAGTTCAGATTCTGTTTTATGTAATTGTTCAGAGCCTCTGGCAACGATGCGTAATTGCGCTTTTTCCTGCAGAAAATGGCTTGCCATTGCGGCGCCTAAACCTCTTGAAGCGCCGGTAATTAAAACCCGTTTACCTGTCAGCCCTAATTCCATCAATTTGCTCGATTTAGGATTTCCAGGTAGGGCTTAACCCATTGCAGCTGTTCTTTGAAAACCGATACACCTTCATCGTCCCGGTAAGCCTGCATTAAAAAAGGCCCGGTGTAATTGAATGTGCTTAGCTTGTCGAAAAAACGCTTAAAATTCGCATTTCCTGTGCCTAAAACAACGGAGCCGCCATCTAGCACTCTGTCTTTAATATGAATGTCTGTCATGCGATCACCGTAAGCTTCAAGTTCTTCTACAGCATCATAGCCAAGAGCGGCACTGTTTCCGATGTCATAGTTTACGGTTATTCTGTTTGGCTCAAAACGAGACAGTAAATCGTGAAAGGGTGCGGGTGGAAGGTCACATTCCAAAGAAAGGTTAACGCTTTTTTCTTCGGCCAGATCTAAAATCGGCGTCATTCTGGTGACGAACCTGTCGACATCACTAGCATCTTTCAATGTTGACTGATCAACGCAGGGAATGACAATATCTGTCGCGCCTAACTGTGCTGTAGAGTGAATTAAACGACTTAAAATATCGACACTGGTATCTGCCACTTCCGTATTTTCAGAATGCAGCGGTGCTTCCATTAAATAATCGGCACATACGGTTCTTGCAATAACGCCTGTTTTTTCACTAAGTGAGAGTATTTCATCAATACCACCAGAACGTAGTAGTGGGTTTATTTCGGCATCGTTAAAATCCAGAATAAATTCAATGCAGTCTAGACCCAGCTGTTTAGCAATGGGGAATTCTTCCTGCCAGTAAGCTACCGGGTGCGCCTGATAGCGCCCTTGATATTTTGGCAGTAAGCGTCCCTGGATAACGCCAATTAAATTTTTCATTATTGTATTACTACAGTTTATGCGAAATGAGCACGCAATTTTTCAGCAATGGGTTTTTCATCATCGATGATTCTTTTTACACCATCGCCCATGGCAACTTCAATTTTACGTATGCCGCCCACCAGAACACGAAGAGCTGTTGGTTCCATTGACGCTGTTTGATCCGAGCCATACATGGTCCTGTCTAAAGTAACATGTCGCTCTAGCGAGGTAACACCAAGTGCAGCCGCCGCAACTGATATAGATCTTCCAACTTCATGACCGCTATAACCGACATCACATTGGAATTTATCACGCAACGTTTTAATGACATTTAAATTAGCGTCTTCAGATCTCATGGGGTAGGTTGAAACCGTATGCATCAGTTCGAAAGGACAGTTTGCCTCTCTGAAAATATCAACGGCTTTTTGAATATCATCATAGGTCGACATGCCGGTAGAGACGAACGTTCGCTTGCCTTCTTCGGCGATCATTTTTAATAAATCCTCATAAACGATCATAGCTGATGCGACTTTGTTGTATTTACTATCAAACTGTCTCAAGAATTCCTGACTTTTTAAATCCCAGGCAGATGCAAACCAGTCAATGCCTTTTTCCTTGCAATAATCTTCAATTTCTTGATATTGTTCAGCGTTAAATTCAAGTCCTTCTTTTTGATCTCGTTGCGTAGTACCCCATTGGCTTTCTCTGGGTTCGGCTAAAAACTCCTGTGTGTAAACCTGATCAATATCACGTTTTTGAAATTTAACGGCGTCGCAGCCTGTTTTGACTGCAACATCTATTAACTGTTTGCAGATATCCATGTCGCCATTATGATTAATACCAACTTCAGCTATTATTGTAATACTCATATTTACGTACCTTATTGATTTGTATATAAAACGGTTAAAAAATCTATTTGTAGGACGTCTTCTAGAAGTTCTCTTGCCACACCCGCGCCGCCCTTAGCGGTTAGTGTTACTTTCGCTATCTGCTTAATTTTGTTATGACTGTCTGATGGACAGGCTGAATAACCACAAAGACCCATGGCATAATAATCATTCAAGTCATTGCCTATGTATAAAATATTTTTTAAATTGAAATTGTTTGTTTCAGCCAGCGATTTTATGGCCGTGACTTTATTTTTAACGCCTTGAATCACTGGGACCTTTAATTTATCGCCTCTTGTTGTGACCACACTATTTTCTTCGGTGGAAAGAATGAAAACTGGTTTTTTTATTTTTCTTAAAACATCAAAAGCCAGTCCATCACCACGACTACATGAGACGAATTCTACGCCTTCCTGATTAACCAGAACGCGGTTATCTGTTAATACGCCATCAAAATCAAAAACCAGGGCGTCTATTTTTTCTATTGGTATGAATGTCGAAGGCACTTTAAAATACTCATTTTTCAGTTACTTAACAAAACCAGAAAGCGAAAGGAGTGGATCTCCATTGACTGCCCACAGTTGTATGGGTCACGAAGTCTAGCGCAGTTTCTCTCGTAATGAAAACACTAAAATCAAGGCTATTGGATTATACGTCGCTAATTTGAGAATTATTTACCCTTACAATATAAGGTCGAGCTAACCTGCAATCCCCTATTGAAAAAAAATTGCACACCTCATTTACGCATGCATTAACACAGCTTACTGAGCTAGAAAATTAGGGAAATCTCTGGTTTTTTCGCAACCAATTTGCTCCATAACCTTTTGTAACTGTGTTTTCAGTATTGAAATAGTATGGTCACCACCTTCATTGCCAAGTGCAGCAACGCCATACGTAAAAGAGCGACCCATAAAAGTAAATTGTGCGCCGCTGGCTAACGTTCTAGCAACATCAGGCCCAGAACGCAAGCCACTGTCCATCATTACCGTAATTTGATCGCCATATTTTTTAGCTATTCGCGTTAGTGGTTTGATGGTTGATTCGGCGGCGTCTAACTGCCTGCCGCCATGATTAGAAACAATAATACCGTCCAGACCCAAACGAATAGCTGTCTCTGCATCCGCCTCGCTAGCCACCCCTTTTAACACAAGTTTTCCTTTCCACAGGTCGCGAATAGGCGCAATTTTCTCTTCATCCATTCGTTTGCAAAAGGCTTGCTCCATAAAGGCCCCGAGTTCTTTTAAATTCAGTTTGCCGGGCATATAAGGTTTGAGCACCTCAAAATTAGGTTGGCCGTATTTTAGAGTCTGCATTGCCCAGCCTGGTTTAGCCATAATCTGTAATATGTTTTTTGCAGACATCTTAGGTGGCACGGCAAGCCCGTTTTGAATTTCTTTAGGGCGAAATGCTGATGTTGGCACATCACATAACAAGACAAGAACCGGGCATTGCGCAGTTTCAGCTCGCTTTAGAATATCGTCTCTAACACGATTTTCAGCCGGATGATATAACTGAAACCAGGCTCGGCCCTCACTCAGTTCGCTGATTCTTTCGATGCTACTTGTGGTTACAGTACTTTGAATAAAAGGAATATTGTGTTCTAAAGCGGCTGTTGCCAATATCTCTGGCGAATTAGGCCAGATAAAACCCTGCAAGCCGACTGGCGACACGCCAAAGGGCGCGTCGTAAACATGGCCGAATAATTCCGTTTGCATATTGGCGCCAGCGTATTTATTAAGATACTGCGGCACCAATTCTATCTCACGAATATCATCGGTATTTTTACGAAGGTTAACCTCCTGATCACACCCGGCATCCAGATACTCAAAGACGAATCTCGGAATACGTTGTTTCGCGCGTTTTCTAAGATCCTCGATGCATGGGTATTTGGTATTGAAATTCATTGTAGATGTAAATGCCATTAGTCACCTTATTTTCACTGGGGTTACTTTAAATCACGATAAATAGGGTTTTTCCTTATCGTGAGGTTTATTCGCAATATACTAGTGCATTTGGATGTGTAACTCGACAATAAATAATGTCGAAAAAATATACTGAAGATAGTTGTATGTATCGTATTAATCGGATAATCGGATAATCGGATAATTGCTTAAATGGTAACAAGAGAGTAAATTAAGCCGCGCATTTAGAGTTAATCCAGCAACACATAACATACTAAAGAGGATTTGAAACAATGGATAAAATGGTACCAGAAAAAGAATACAAAGAGCTCATCGTTAAAAAATTAGTGTCTGTAGGTCTTAAGCCTGAGGAATCTGACCTTGTTGCAGATGTACTCGTGCACGCAGATATGCGTGGTGTTAGATCTCACGGTACCATGCGACTTGAGCATTATTGCAATAGAATAAAAGCTGGCGGTATTAACCTTGATGCAAAATACCCTCTTGAGGAAATAGCGACAGCTGCTGGCATTATAGACGCACAAGGTGGCATGGGTCATGTCGCAGCAGACATCGCATCTAAGATAGGCATTAAACAGGCAAAAGAAAAAGGCATTTATGCTATCTCCATTAAAAATACCAGTCATGCGGGTGCGCTTTCTTATTTTGGTGAACAAGCGGTAGACGCGGGCT
>JAESSQ010000202.1 GCA_016764035.1 Gammaproteobacteria bacterium | reverse complement strand
GTGTTGTTGCGACAAAGTTAAATGCTTCTTTATATATAGCAGGGCATTATAGTGCTAATTAGGTTTAGCGAATTAGCTTTTTGGATGTGCGAGGGGAGGCGCGGTTTTCAGATTTAGTCAATTCCAGTATTTCTTTGCAATTCTCCGCGATGGTTTAAATGAGGGGATTAATACCGGTGGGATAGGTAACCGGCCACATCCTGCATTTTTATAACTATTGCGAATAAAATAGCTTTACCTTACGGCATCTATGGCTAGATATAACTCCAGTATGTATTACCCTGGTGTAGAAATACTTTGGGAGATGAAAGCTTGAATAAAATAATAGCTTTTGGAAGAAGTGGTAGCTATGGGCGGACTTGAACCCACACTTTCATTGCTCTCTCAGAGCGCTCTAACTAATTGATATTCAACAAATAAATGTCTTAAATCCGTCACGGATTATAGAAAGTGTACCACCTTAGTGTTAAGGCTGCGAATCCCTGTATTTTGTGTTTCAAAAGTTCATTATTCCGGCTAGAGTCGTTTGGCAGGATTGTATTAATGATCGTTTATTTGACAATATTCCCTAAAAGGAATATATTCTACTTAAGGAATGTTTAATGGTTTGGGATGTAGAATATACAGATGAGTTTGATGAGTTGTGGGCAGGGATGGCCGAGCAGGAACAAGATGATACAGCAGCAGTTGTTGAGCTGTTGATGGAGTTAGGGCCGAATTTGCGTTTCCCTCATTCGTCCGGTGTTGAAGGATCAAGACATACTCACATGAGAGAGCTTCGTGTTCAATCAAGTGGTAACCCGATAAGGGTGTTTTATGCTTTTGATCCCAGACGTTCCGCCATTTTGCTAGTCGGTGGTGACAAGACCGGGAATGATCGCTTTTATGATGAATATATTCCGGTCGCAGACAGGCTTTATGATGAGCATATTGAAGAACTGAGAAAGGAGGGCTTGATAAAATGAGTAGTAGAAATCCTTTTAACAAGTTGACTAAAGATATATCGCCAAAACGGCGCGCCGGTATAGAGGCGCGTAAAATTGAGTTGCGCGAAGAAATGGAGCTGAATGAATTACGGCGAGCTATCGGCGTGTCTCAGGAGGTTTTGGCTGAGCAGCTTAATGTCTTGCAGCCAGCAATAGCGAAGTTGGAGCGCCGTACCGATATCCGTATTAGCAGCCTCCGCAAGATGATTGAGGCTATGGGTGGTTCACTGGAAATCAAAGCACACTTCCCACAGGGAGATGTGACGATTACCAACTTCACTGAGGTTATAGGTCAGTAGGGCGTTATAAAATTAGAGCGCAACCATTCTTCTAATCGTCGGGTGGCAATCACGTCATCCCGGTTATAGCCCAAAATATCAGACTTTAATGTTTCTTTGATCTTTGGATCGGATTCTGCCAGAAAATGATTGAACTGAACGATTGACCACTGGGAACCAGATTCATCATCTTCCCACTGAAAATTTACCAAGTCCTTATGCTTGCAAATATCCTTCAAGCCGTAGCCTTGAAGCGGCAGAACCAGATTATCCAGTACGGGTTTACGCATATCGAATAAAGGACTGGTTTCACCTAAAAGATACTTTACGGTTGAGTTATTTTGCATACCATAACGCTTAGCGTAGGCGCGGATTGTGGTGCGTTCGTAGTTCGAATAGTGAGCCAGTATCAGAGGCGTGTATCGCTTCCTGTAGTCCTCTATTCGGGCAAGAAATTCGAGCCAGCCTTGTTCATCATCTAACTCTGTATCTGTCCAAACATACTCAAAATTTTCATTCGAATACCCAGGTACTAAAAAGCCCCAGAGATAAACGTGTCTTTGGACGTTATCTGCGAGGGGGTTATCCTCGATATCAAAATGCACCCATTGGCCTTCTGGCAATGAGATAGGAGCAGTCTGAAAGACTTTCCCTGACAGGTAAGATTTTGCCTGTAACACAGCGCGTTGCTTTTTCTCACTACCTTTTAGGTAGGGAATATCAGAAATGGTGATCGGATCGGTTTCGGCCAATTTGGTAATTGTATCGATACCTTCATTTTCCAGCCCTGAAGCTGCTCGCGCCTGTATGCCATAAAGTAATGAAAGTTCTTCTTTTGCTTCAAAAGCTGGTTTGCAATGAGTGTAGTATGGACAAATACAGCATTTGCTGTGACCATAGCGAACCACTGGTTCGTCATCATTGGCCAATAATTCACGCATCTCGGTTACAAACCGATTAGTCATCACATTAGCTTCATCACCGATAACGGCTTCATTGCCATCACCAAGGAATACGATAGCTGGTAGCTGGCTACCGAGCATTCGGCGGTAAAATCCAAGCTGAACTTGTATCTCTTTTTTTTCTTCATTAAGTGAGAGCTTGGCATCGGCAGGTTGGTATTCACCACTTTCGTGCCTGATCAGAAAATCAGGATAGCCAATAAAGCCGTTTGCCTCATCTACAAGTTGGGCTTGGTAGATTACTTGCACACCTTCGGTTATTAGCCGTTTGGTGTCCTCGGGAGATGTAGCGGTATGTACATCCCGAGTGTTTGCTAGATGTTGGAGCACAGCACTCTCATGCTCCAGTCCAAGCTGGATAATTAGCAGGTCGAACTCATCCGTAACCGGTGGTAGCTCTAAGTCACCTTTATTGTCGAGCCAGACCCGCCGCGCACACAAAGACCATGATCTTGCGTCACTGGGCCTGATGAGTGGTATATCTGTTACGCTTGTCATTGGTGGCTTGTCATCCATGTTGGTCACCTTCTTTAAGTTATCAGATCGCGGCTTGCTGCCAAAGAGGCTTTATTTGATTGTTAATTCCTTGATTCTCTCATATTCTTTCATTGTCATTTTGATGGGTAAAACTACAATTATTACAGTTTTGACCTTGAAATAACCTGCTGAGTACCTGAAATTAGTTGACTAGAAAGCATATCGTCTTGCTTCTGGTTGGGAATTGCCTAGCTCCAATACCTAGAGTGGTAGCCGGAGATTTAATTAAGAGGATATTTAAAAGCATTTCGTCTCTCTAATACGATTGGTTAACAAACCAAATGAACAACACTAATGGAATTAAGTTGGAACTACCAAATGACAGCACTTCAAACCTTATTTAAGTCTTACCGTGAAGCGGCAAAAACAGAGCGTGAAAAAGGCACTTACTTTGAAGAACTAATTGTAACGTACCTTCGGTATGAAGCGACCTATGCTGATTTATATAGCGATGTATGGACTTATGCAGATTGGGCAAAGGAACAAGGCAGTGACGGCAAGGATACGGGTATTGATTTGGTGGCTAAAACTAGTGGCACTGACGAGTACCATGCCATCCAGTGCAAGTTTTATGCAGAAGACTACCGGATACAAAAGAAGGATATAGATAGCTTCTTTACCGCTTCTGGCAAAAAGCCATTCACCCACCGCATCATTGTCACAACCACTAATAACTGGAGCGACAACGCAGAAGATGCTTTGCAAGGGCAGCAGCCGCCAGTTTCCAAAATAGACTTGCATGATTTGGAGAACAGCCAGATAGACTGGTCTAAATTTCAGCCGGATGAAGAACCGGTTCTTAAAGAAAAGTACGGTCTAAGACCACATCAAGAAAAAGCACTCAAAGAGGTAAAAGACGGAATTAAAAACGCAGATCGCGGCAAAATGATCATGGCCTGTGGTACTGGCAAGACATTTACCAGTTTAAGAATTGCCGAGGAATTAGCAGGTAGCGGAAAACGTGTTCTATTTCTAGTGCCGAGCCTGGCCTTGCTTTCTCAAACTCTTACGGAATGGACACAACAAAGCATTATTCCATTGCATAGCTTTGCCGTGTGTTCTGATAGTGATATAGGGAAAAAGCGTAAGAAAAACGATGATGTTGTGCAAACCTTTATGCACGAGCTTCGTTATCCTGCGACAACCAATGCAAAGGCTTTAGCAAGTGAAATGGACAAGCGTCATGACGCTACCCATATGAGTGTTGTATTTTCTACCTATCATTCCATTGCTGTTATCAACGAAGCACAACATAAGCACGGCCTTGGTGATTTTGACCTGATCATTTGCGATGAAGCACATCGCACAACTGGCGCGACCTTTGAGGGTGAGGAAGAAAGTAAATTCGTCAAAGTGCACGACAATGATTTTATCTGCGCAAAAAAACGTATTTACATGACAGCCACTCCGCGTATCTACGGAGATAGCGCACAGGTAACCGCAGAAAAAGATAATGTAGCTCTCTGCTCAATGGATGATGAATCGCTCTATGGAAAAGATATACACGTCATTACCTTCTCGGAAGCAGTAGAGCGTGACTTATTGGTTGATTACAAAGTAATTGTACTGACGGTCGATGAAGCTCATATCAGTACAAGATTGCAAAGACTGTTGTCTGATGAAAATAACCAGCTAAAAGTAGATGATGCGGCCAAAATCGTGGGCTGCTGGAAAGCACTTAGTAAGCAAGATCAGGAAGATAGTCTTGCCGATGATAGTGATCCGATGCAACGCGCCGTGGCTTTTTGTCAGGTCATTGAAGCCAGTACAGGCAAAAAGACACATAAAGTAAGCTCGAAAAATATCGCCGCTATGTTTCAAGCCGTTGTTGAAGCCTACCAGGAGCAGGAAGACGACTACAATAATTTAACCTGTGAAGCGGCGCATGTTGACGGCAGCATGAACGCCACGGAAAAAGAAACGAAGCTCCAGTGGTTAAAAGCTGAAACACCAAAAGATACATGCCGTATTTTGAGTAATGTCCGTTGCCTATCCGAAGGCGTAGACGTTCCTGCGCTCGATGCCGTTTTGTTCTTAACGCCGCGAAACTCACAAGTTGATGTAGTGCAATCAGTTGGGCGCATTATGCGAAAAGCGCCAAACAAGAAACGTGGTTACGTCATCCTGCCCGTGGTTATTCCGACAGGAATGGAACCCTCCAAAGCACTTAATGACAACAAGATTTACAAGGTTGTGTGGGAAGTCTTGCAAGCTCTGCGTTCACATGACGATCGATTTGACGCGATGATAAACAAGCTGGATTTAATCGGCAAAGATAATCGTAAAATGGAGGTGATTGCGATTACTGACAAAATCAATCCCAAAGCCAAGAAGACCACAGGTACAAAAAACAAGGATGCAGGTAAAGGCTCTCATTCCATTGGTACACCAGAGCAAATACCTCAGGGCCAGCAGCAACCCGAGTTACAGTTTGAAGTTGGAGAGATCGAACGCGCTCTTTATGCCAAGGTCGTGAAGAAATGCGGTAATCGTAATCACTGGGAAGATTGGGCAAAAGACATTGCTAAGATCGCCAAAACCCATATTACGCGAATCACAACAATTGTTACCAATTCAAAAAATAAAAAGGAAGTTGCGGCCTTCCAATCCTTTGCTAAAGAATTGCGAGATGATCTTAACGATAGTATTACTGATGATGAAGTTATTGAAATGCTGGCACAACACCTGATTACCAAGCCGGTGTTTGATGCCTTATTCAAAGAATACAGCTTTGCCAGCAACAATCCGGTATCACAAGCCATGCAACATGTGCTGGACATCTTGCAGGAACACAAGCTGGAAAAAGAAGCTGATACGCTGGACAAATTCTATGCCAGCGTCCAAATGCGCGCGGAAGGAATTGATAATGCGGAAGGGAAACAGAAGATCGTAGTGGAGCTTTACGACAAGTTCTTCCGCAATGCTTTCCCGAGAATGACAGAACGCCTGGGTATTGTTTATACACCCGTCGAGGTAGTGGACTTCATAATCCATAGCGTGAACGACGTACTGAAATCCGAGTTTGGGCAAACATTAGGCAGCAAAGGCGTTCATATTATCGATCCCTTCACAGGGACAGGCACATTCATCACTCGTTTGATGCAAAGCGGACTGATTAGCAAAGAACAATTACCGCATAAATATAAAAATGAAATTCATGCCAATGAAATTGTCTTGTTGGCCTATTACATAGCCGCCATCAATATCGAAGCTGTCTATCACAGCCTTGTCGGTGGAGACTATCAGCCCTTTGAAGGCATCTGTTTAACCGACACATTCCAGCTTTATGAAAAGGATGATCTGGTTAGTGAACTGATGGTTGATAACAGTGCGCGACGTACTCGGCAAAAAGAATTGGATATTCGCGTCATCATGGCCAACCCGCCCTATTCTGCTGGGCAGTCTAGCGCGAATGACGAAAATCAAAACGTCGTATACTTGAATTTAGACGAAAGTATTAGAACAACGTATGCCGCTAATTCAACAGCAACAAATGTAAATGCACTTTATGATAGTTATATCCGCGCCATTCGTTGGGGCAGTGATCGTATAGGCGAAAGTGGTGTAATGGCTTATGTCTCAGGCAGTGCATGGATTGAGCGCTCTTTTGCTGATGGTATGCGTAAATCTCTTAAGGAAGAATTTACCAATCTCTATGTTTTTCATTTACGTGGAGATATTCGTAAAAATATGTTGAGTAAAGGCCGAGCGAAAGAAGGCGGAAATATTTTTGGATCAGGTAGCATGACTGGTGTTTCAATATCAGTTCTTGTTAAGAATCCAAATGCCAAAATCCATGGGAAAATCTATTATCACGATATTGGTGATGATCTCAGTGAAATTGAAAAACTAGAAATTCTTTCTAACTTCAAAAGCATTAATGGTATTGCGGCCACGGATGGCTGGCAAGCCGTTGTCCCCGACAAATTTAATGATTGGCTAAATCAACGTGATGATAGCTTTGATGAATTCATAGAGATTGGAAACAAAAAGGATAAATCCGCGAAGACTATATTTAAAAATTATTCGAGAGGAATCGCTACAGGACGAGATTCTTGGTGCTATAACGCATCGAAAGCAAATGTTGAAAGCAATATGATTTCAATGATTAAATTTTATAATGGGGAAGTAGAGCGTCTTTCAAAAGAAAAAAAATTCAATAACGAACTGAAAGTGGAAAGTAAACTTTGTACCGATGCCTCTAAAATAAGTTGGACTAGAGGGTTAAAAAACGACATTTTGAAGTTGAAGAAACACTCATATAGTTCGCAATCAATTTGCAATGGAATATACAGACCATTTGCGAAAAACTGGGCATATTTCAGTCGCGAAATGAATGACATGATTTACCAGATGCCACGCATTTTTCCAGATTCAGAGATGCAAAACAAGGTGATTTCTATTTCAGGTATCGGTGCACGAGCAGGATTTACTGCTCTCATGGTTGATGTTCTTCCATGTCTTGATATGGTAGAAAAAGGTCAATGCTTTCCTCTCAAGATTTACGAAGAAAACGTCGTTGAGGCAGACGATGACCTCTTTGCATCTGAGGAAGCAGAAACGGGCTACACCTCCAAAGATGGTATTGCAGATACGGGGCTAGCGCATTTTAAAACCGCTTATCCGAAAGAAGCAATAACAAAAGAAGATATTTTCTACTATATCTATGGCTTGCTGCATTCCGAGGAATACCGTACCCGTTATGCCGATAATCTCTCCAAACAATTACCTCACATTCCATGCGTAAAAAAGGCCAAAGATTTTTGGGCGTTTACCGAAGCAGGCAGAAAGCTCGGTGAACTGCATGTGGATTATGAAAGCGCTGAGCTTTACCCAGTTGTAATAGAAGGCAACCCAAAAACAGATAAAGATTATTACGTCACAAAAATGAAGTTTGGCAAGGTGGGCAAAGAAAAAGACAAAACCACCGTAATTTATAACGACCACATAACCATCAAAGATATTCCCCTTGAAGCATATGATTACATCGTAAACGGCAAAGCAGCCCTAGATTGGGTAATGGATCGTCAATGCGTCAAAACCGACAAGGCCAGTGGTATCGTCAATGATGCTAATCTCTATGCAACTGAAACTGTTGGCGACGCTAAATATCCATTGGAATTATTCCAGCGCCTGATAACAGTAAGCCTGGAAACGATGAAGATCGTCCGGTCTTTGCCTCCATTAGATATTAATACGAATTAGCGGAGCATTGCCTAAATGCTAGATAATTTAAGTCTTATTAGAAATGTCGGAAAATTTGATTCTGTCGATGCAGGAGCCAATCTTGGCCTAAATAGACTGGCCTTGATTTATGCAGAAAATAGTCGGGGTAAAACAACGCTTGCCACAATATTGCGCTCACTGGGCGACAAAGAACCATTACCAATTATTGAACGCACGAGACTTGGCGGCCAGGGTGAGCCGCATATAGTAATCGCTAACAATAATGGCGACACCGCAATGTTTGAGAATGGAGCGTGGAATGATAGCGATTTAAATATTCAGGTATTTGATGATGCATTTGTTGCAGATAATATATTTTCTGGGATAGACGTAGATACCGAACATCGACAAAAATTACATGAACTAATTATAGGCGCAGAAGGCGTTGCCCTAAACACTGCCCTTCAACAGATTGTTGAAAGAATTGAAGCACATAACCGGGCAATTAGAGAGAAGGGAGCACTTATTACGGATGTAATGCGCTGCGGATTAAGCGTTGAAGCGTTTTGTGCCTTGGAATATATAGCTGACATTGACAATCTTCTACAAGAAGCAGAAAGGTCTTTGGCTGCTGCAAGAAAGTCAGAACTCATCGCACAGAGGAACCCGTTTATATCCTTATCCCTTCCTGATTTTGATACCGAAGCCCTAAATACATTGCTTGCAAAATCCCTACCCGATATTGAAACTGCGGCGGCAGACAAGGTGAATGAGCATATTGCCAACTTGGGCGAAGGGGGCGAAAGTTGGATCGCCACTGGCATGAAGGTTGTTACAGAAAATGATTTGGATGATTGTCCATTTTGCAAGCAGGATTTATCAGGTTCAGACATTATTGGTCATTATCAATCGATTTTCAGTCAGGAATATTTGGCGTTAAAAGAAGAAATATCGACTTCTCTATCAACCTTGGGAAGAGAGCATCGAGCAGAGCTTATGACTGCGTTTGAGCGAAATGTTCGAACGCTTACAGAGAATCGACAATTTTGGTCAGAGTTTATTGATATCCCCGAGATTGATCTCGATACGGCTTTAGTTACGCGGTTATGGCGATCATGCTTTGATGCCATTAAAGCGTTATTAGACGCTAAAAAAGAGTCGCCGCTTGAGGCATTTTCCGTTAATCAAGAAATTCTCGATTTGATTGAAGAATATCGCGCTGCGAGAAAGGGCGTTCATGATTTGAGTAATTCTTTGGTAGCTGTGAATGAAAGAATAGCACTTCTTAAAGAAAGTGCTGCGGGATCAAATGTCGCCGCGCTTGAAGTAGACTTGAATAGATTGAAAGCAGTTAAATCGCGATATAGCGATGAAGTGTCAGTGCTTTGCGATGATTACCTAGCCGAAGTTACTCTTAAAACTGCAACTGAAGAAGAGAGGGTTAAAGCTAGAACGGCTTTAGATCAATATCGAGCGCAAGTTTTTCCCCAATATCAGGAAGCGATCAATAGGTACTTAAATAAATTTAATGCGGGGTATCGATTAGAGAAGGTGAGTTCTGTGAATATTCGCGGAGGTTCCAGTTGCAGTTACCGTGTGCTGATTGAAAATACTTCTGTTCCATTGAATAGCAATGAAGTAGGTAAGCCATCGTTCAAAACCACGTTAAGTTCAGGAGATAGAAACGCATTGGCTTTGGCGTTCTTTTTTTCTTCGATAGAAATGAATGCTGACCGAGCCAACATGGTTGTCATTATCGATGATC
Organism: Gammaproteobacteria bacterium; assembly: GCA_016764035.1. Classification (GTDB taxonomy): domain Bacteria; phylum Pseudomonadota; class Gammaproteobacteria; order SZUA-229; family SZUA-229. The sequence continues at coordinate 1,464 of JAESSQ010000202.1, read as the reverse complement.
CCATGACAAGTTTGGACGATCATAGGTCGCTGACGACGAGGCAGGAAATAAAGGCGTTGGTGAATGACGTTAATCAGGTAATAGTGCTTTCACACTCTAAAGCATTTCTATGTGGGTTGTGGGATAGCGTAGATAAAACACTGGTATCTACCATGAAAATCTCACGATTAGGTTCAGGTTCGACTTTATCTGAGTGGCATGTGGATCAAGATAGTATCACTGAGCATGATCGTAATTATTTAATGGTCAGTGAGTTTATTGAAAATGGTCACGAAGTCGATGAGCGTGCTGTCGCAGTAGCATTAAGACCAATATTGGAATCTTATGTTCGTGTTACCTGTCCAAGCGTTTTCAAACCCGGTTATCTTCTTGGTCCATTCATAGGGCACTGTCAACAGTTGGAAAACACGGCAGAACAAATTCTTAACCCTGATACTCGGATCGAGCTTCGCGCGCTCCTAGATTACGCTAATGATTTTCATCACGATACAAATCCAGCGTGGCAAACAGCGAATATAAATGAACAGGAACTTCTCGATCACGCAAAACGAACTATTAAATTCGTACACATATAATTTGCTCTTTTAAGATCGTCTCGGCCATATTAGCCACTGGCTCGAACTGTCTGTTTCCAAAAAAAGATCAAGGCCATGGAGGCCTTGATCGTATAACTCTTCTGATATTTTCCAGCGATGCCAGTGCATTGCGTCTATCAGCAGAGCTTTCTTCGCTCCGTGCTAGTTCATTGAACACATCTCTGTAAATTACATGCAGCTCGGTATCGCTGCGGGTTGCCAGTTCAAATATTGTGTGAAGTTTCATCTTTACCTCCTGTGTCGGAGGCCGCGCCAGGCGCGACCTTTCATGGAGGCCTGATGACGCTTATGGATGTTGGCTATGCACCCGTATTTCGGGCCGTAACGTCTAGAGTAGGAGGGCTTGCCCCTTGCCTGCCTTCAAGATTCATAAAGCTATAACTGGGTTTCAAAAGGTTGCTTACTGGATGCCTGCCTTCGCTTGCAGGTCTGGTAAAGAAGAGATGCGTATTTCGCACTTATTTGGATTGGTGAGTTGTTAGGCGGTTTCGGGATGTCTGCTCATTTAAAAGACGGGGTTTCATGGCGCAGAGGATATGACGCTCGCGCTCTGATCTCATCAGTGCATTAGTTGTTTGAAAATCAACGAAGAGTTTTTCGATAAGGACATGACCACCCTTGGTCTTGCTTTCAGTTCGGTTGCCTGTTTTTCCTGATCCATTTTGTTCAAAGAGATATTGATTGCTATTGCCTGATGACTTTCGGGCAGGGCTGTCCTGACCATCACTATTAGCCGGGTTTAGATTTTCACTTTGTTGCGTCGGGTAGTGATCTGTTCGCGGTGGCTCGTTTTGATTAAAGCTGCCGGTATTGCGTATGCCGTCTTGCCTTTTTGGTATTTCGTGCGAGAGATGCGGGGAATTATGGC
>JAESSQ010000201.1 GCA_016764035.1 Gammaproteobacteria bacterium | reverse complement strand
TTTGATCAGTTTGGTGAAGGCACAAAATCAGTATCCATGGCAATAGCAAACTCTCCTGGTTTTAGTCTTGCGGGCGGTGGTGATACTATCGCAGCTATACAAAAATACGACATATACGATAAGGTCACATATATCTCTACCGCAGGCGGTGCCTTCCTCGAGTATCTTGAGGGTAAAACCTTGCCTGCCGTGGCGATGTTAGAAGAGTGTGCTGCAAAACAGTAACATCCAGATGTATGGCGCTTATTTCTTAAGTGCCATATTTAAAGATTTTAGATGAATAAGTTATTCAAGGTTAAGAAGCATTAATGCGCAGAACTAAAATTGTTGCGACTTTAGGTCCGGGTTCCAGCTCAAGTGAAGTAATCACGGATATGATTAGAGCGGGCGTTGACGTATTTCGCTTGAACTTTTCACATGGTACGCATGAAGAGCAGAAACATCGCGCTGACCTGATTCGCGAATGCAGTGAAGAAGTAGGGCGCATCGTCGGTATCCTTGCCGATTTGCAGGGCCCAAAAATACGCACCCATAAATTTAAGGATGCGCAGGTTCAGTTGATTCGTGGTGAAACGTTTATCCTGGATGCGACGCTCGGCGTCGATGAAGGCACGCAAGAGCGCGTTGGTCTTACGTACAAAGATTTACCCAATGATGTCAAAACGGGTGACGTATTATTACTGGACGATGGTCGTGTTGAGCTCGTCGTTACGGAAGTTGTAGACGAAGAAATTCGCTGCACGGTTGAATATACCTGTGTGCTGTCCAATAACAAAGGTATCAACTTAAAAGGCGGTGGTCTGTCTGCTCCAGCGTTAACTGATAAAGATAAAAAAGATTTAAAAGCTGCAGTTGCCATGAATGTCGATTACGTCGCTTTGTCATTTGCCAGGACCGCCGCGGATGTAAATCAGTGTCGTGAACTGGTAAGAGCAGAAGGCAGTGATGCTGGTATTATTACTAAAGTCGAACGCGCCGAAGCAATAAAAAATATCGATGAGATAATTGCAGCTTCTGATGTCATCATGGTGGCACGTGGTGATCTTGGTGTGGAGATGGGTGATGCTGAACTGCCCGCTCTACAGAAGATGCTGATTTCGAAATCCCGTAAAATGGATAAAGTAGTCATTACGGCGACGCAGATGATGGAGTCGATGATAGACAATCCGATTCCAACACGTGCTGAAGTTTTTGACGTGGCAAATGCAGTGTTAGATGGTACCGATGCAGTGATGCTGTCGGGTGAAACGGCAGTAGGTAAGTATCCTGCAAAAACCATTGTTGCCATGGGAAGAATTTGCGAGCATGCAGAGCAGCAGCGTGCAGCAATGGTCTCCGATCATCGCGTTGATCATACTTTTACCCGGGTAGATGAAGCTATCGCGATGGCTACCATGTATACTGCCAATCACCTTAAAATGGATGCCATTGCATCATTGACAGAATCGGGTGCAACCGCTTTATGGATGTCTCGTATAAGTTCGGGTATACCTATTTATGCGTTAACGACACATTCTAATACCTTAAATAAGGTGACCTTGTACCGTGGCGTGTACCCCGTACGTGTGGATTTTGATGAGAAAGATCCGCATAGTATAACTTTGGGCGTGATGAAATTGCTCAAGAGTAGAAATATTGTTAAGAGCGGTGATCGTATCGTCATTACGCGTGGTGATAAGTTAGGTGACCCGGGTGGTAGTAACATAATGAAGATTGTTAGCATACGATAAATGCTAGTAACAACGATTGTCAGTAAATTTACTGAACGTGTTTTTTGAATATAATTAGATTAGTTTACTTTAGAGGAGAACTAAAATGGCTTTAATTTCGATGAGACAATTACTTGATCATGCTGCTGAGAATGCTTACGGCATGCCAGCATTTAATGTAAACAATATGGAGCAAGTCCACGCTATTATGCAAGCTGCAGATGCAGTGGATAGCCCAGTTATCATGCAAGGTTCTGCCGGTGCACGTTCTTATGCGGGCGAACCCTTCTTGCGTCACTTAATCACAGCGGCAATAGAAATGTATCCTCATATTCCAATCGTTATGCATCAGGATCACGGTTCTGCACCAGCGATTTGTCTACGTCCAATCCAGTCAGGTTTTAGTTCGGTAATGATGGACGGTTCGTTAGAAGCTGACATGAAAACACCAGCATCTTTTGAATATAATGTTGATGTAACCAAAGAAGTTGTTAGGCTTGCTCACGCAGGCGGCGTTTCAGTCGAAGGCGAACTGGGTTGTTTAGGTTCTTTAGAAACTGGCGAAATGGGCGAAGAAGACGGTCATGGCGCTGAAGGCAAACTGGATTTAGATCTGTTGCTAACGTCTGTTGACGAAGCAGTGGACTTTGTTGAAGCAACCAATGTCGATGCGCTTGCCATTGCAATCGGTACATCACATGGCGCGTATAAGTTCACCAAAGAGCCAGACGGTGAAATCTTACGTATTGACCGCATCAAAGATATCCATAAAGCGCTGCCTGATACGCACCTTGTTATGCATGGTTCTTCATCAGTACCTCAAGAATGGCTAAAAATCATTAACAGTTATGGTGGTGATATGGGTCAAACATACGGTGTACCCGTAGCAGAGATTCTTGAAGGTATTAAGAACGGTGTTCGTAAAGTTAATATCGACACAGATCTGCGTATGGCATCAACCGGTGCGGTTCGTAAGCATTTGCAGGAAAACCCTTCAAACTTTGACCCACGTAAATTCCTTAAGGCATCTACAGAAGCAATGTCAGGAATTGTTAAAGCGCGCTATGAAGCGTTTGGTTGTGCAGGTATGGCGTCTAAAATTACAGTTGTATCCTTAGACGAGATGGCGCAAAGATACGCTGCTTAAATATAGCTATCGTATTAATGTTAAAAGGGGTCTTCAGGGGCCCCTTTTTCTTTGTGTAGATTTTAAATGCTATTTAAAAAATTGGTAAGCCATACACAGTGTGGTTACGGGTTAAATTTGAAAAGAGGGTGTTATGTCAGAATTAGAAATTGAAGATCAGGTGGTAGGTGAAGGTGATGAAGCAGTAACTGGTCAAACCGTTGAAGTGCATTACACCGGTTGGTTAACCGATGGTACAAAGTTTGATTCGAGTTTAGATCGCGATCAAACCTTTAATTTTAAGTTGGGAGCTGGCCAGGTTATCGCGGGTTGGGACCAGGGTGTTGCCGGCATGAAAGTTGGCGGTGCACGTAAACTCACAATTCCACCAGAAATGGGTTACGGAGAACGAGGTGCCGGTGGCGTGATTCCGCCCAATGCAACGTTGGTTTTTAAAGTTGAATTAATTGGTCTAAGTTAACGCAGGTTTGGTGCTTTGTCAGTGAGTCGTTTATTAAGTGAGCAGCTTGTTTTTTCGTTATCAATTAACCAATGACGCTTACACTTGAGGTTTTTGTGCAAGCAGCTGTAATCAGTGATGTAATCAATTCGTCAGGCAGTTCGAAATCAATTTCTGGCTGATAAGGTATTGAGAATACGGGGCAGTCGAGATACTTACGTAAGTCGGCGACGTTGTCCATTTGCTGGTTTTGATCATTACTTAAGGCGTTGAGTACCACGCCAGCTACAGGTAAACCCCGACGAGCAATAGCCTCAACATGGAGCAATGCCTGACTTAGCGCGCCTAGTTTGTCCTCCACAACGAGTAGCACCGGTAATTTTAATGCGGCTGCAAGGTCGGCATTAAGGCCGTTTTCTGTCAGTGGTGAATAAAAACCGCCAGCACCTTCAACCAGTAAAAAGCTTTTATCGCTGCCTTGTTGGCAGATGGTTACTAATTGCGCTGTTGTTAACCTTGTATTGGCCAACTGCGCAGCTCGGCTTGGCGATATGGCTGGCTCGAAGCGATAAGGGCAGACATCGGAAAGAGGGCCCGGGTAATTTGCTGCGGTTCGTAAGGCGTTAGCATCGGGTGGGATGAGTTCGTTATTTTGTCGAATGCAGCCTGATTCGACGGGTTTTCTAGGGATGACGTTAATATTTTTTTGGCTGAGTTGTTTTGCGATGCATACGCCGACAAACGTTTTGCCAACATCGGTGTCGCTGCCTGTGATGAAAATACCTTGTTGCATGCTTATTGTTCCATCAGTAACTTTTTAGCATATTCATATTTTTCAGCTGTTTGCTTCACAATGGCATCGGGTAATTCAGGGCTGGGTGGTGTTTTGTTCCAGTCCAGTGTTTCAAGGTAATCACGCACGAACTGTTTGTCGAAACTTACTGGGCTGCTACCGGGCTGGTACGTATCTTTTGGCCAGAAGCGAGATGAATCTGGGGTTAGTACCTCATCGATCAAGGTAAGCTGGCCGCCTTTATCGAGACCAAATTCGAACTTGGTATCGGCAATAATAATGCCGCGCTGTAATGCAAAATCCGCCGCTTCTTTGTATAGCTGTAAGCTAACATCGCGAACCTGTCGGGCGATATCTTCACCTAATAATGTAACCGATTGCGAGTAATCGATGTTTTCGTCATGCGCGCCAATACTGGCTTTTGTTGATGGTGTGAAAATGGCTTCAGGTAGTTTGTCAGCAAGTTGCAGATGTTCAGGTAGCTGTATGCCACAGATAGCGCCCGTCGTTTGGTAGTCTTTCCAGCCAGAGCCAATAATATAACCTCGTACAATTGCCTCTACCGGCAGAGCCTTGAGTTTTTTTACGATCATGGCATGATTTTCTACACGCTTGCGTTCATTCGCATCCGGCAGTACCTCGCTAAGTTCAAGGTCGCATTGTTGGTTAGGGATAATATGTGACAATTTATCGAGCCAAAATTGAGTCACCTTATTGAGGATAGCGCCTTTGCCCGGTATCGCTGTTGGCATGATGACGTCAAAAGCGGAAATACGGTCAGCGGTGACAATAAGCATATATGAATCATCGATATCATAGATGTCACGAACTTTGCCTTTGTGCAGTAAAGGTAAGCTTTTTATGTTGCTGGTGTGTAAGGTGGTGGGCATTTTAGTAATATCGTTGCGTTAAACGTTAAGCTTGAAAATATGTGTTTATAAATAAGTGTGCATTTTACGTCAAAGGTTAGTGACATGGGAAAGAATAAAGTGGTGAATGTGATTCGTCACCTGGCGTTTGAGAATTTAGCCAGTTTTGCCACGGTGCTGGAAGCCAAAGGTGTTGACGTTAACTATATAGAGGCAGCTGATAGTGTCTTAAAGCCAGAAGAACTGATGCAAATGGATGCCTTGTCGGATGATCTATTGGTCATACTAGGTGGCCCCATCAGCGTCAACGATGATGCGCTATTTCCTTTTATCGAAACAGAGATCAAGCTTTTGAGACAGCGTATTGCGGCAGATAAGCCGACGCTGGGAATTTGCCTGGGGGCACAGCTTATCGCCAAAGCGATGGGTGCTCACGTGTACCCGGCAGATGAAAAAGAACTGGGTTGGTTTGATTTGACCTTGTCCGAGGCAGGCAAGCAGTCTGCTCTGCGCTATTTGAATGCACAACACTGTTCGATGCTTCACTGGCATGGCGAGACCTTTGATCTGCCGGATGATGCGGTGTTGCTTGCATCCAGTGATATCTGTACCAATCAGGCTT
>JAESSQ010000200.1 GCA_016764035.1 Gammaproteobacteria bacterium | reverse complement strand
CAATGGTATATTTTTCCAATGCCTGACGATTTTCTTCCGCATTAGCATCATCGACCGACTCACCTCCACGCACACGATCAATGGCTTGCTCTATCTGATTTTTATTTGCACCTGAAGATGTTAACAATTCAGCAACCGTCAATTTTGATTCCATCAACGCCAATAAAAACAACTCACTTGAAATAAATTTATCATTTCGTTGTTGCGAAAATTTATCAGTTTGATTTAACAACCTCATTAGCTCATTAGAAATTTGTACGTCACCCTGATTACCCTGTACCTGTGCCACACGATCGAGCGCTTCATAAAGTTTCACTTTAAGCATATTGACGTTCACACCTGTACTTGCCAGAATTTGCTTAACCGTACTGGCGTCTTGTTCCAGTAACGCCGTTAATAAATGCGCGGCTTCGATAAATTGATTATCACGCCCGACTGCAAGTGATTGCGCGTCAGCGAGTGCTGCTTGGAATCTTGTGGTTAGCTTGTCTGTTCTCATAACGCTTACTCTTTAACTTTATGGGTATTATCAATATCGATATCTGTGCTGAATTACTATTTATATGTGGACATTCATCACGCTTTCAAGCAAAACATTGTTAGCGAATATAATGCAAACACTACGCAATTTCGCGGTGTATCCGTGTGGAGGTTTTCAGGTTGCGTGCTGTAAGCCCGTGAAATCTATGAAGTAGTAGATAAATGATAAGATTCATCCATTAATAAAAATCGTGCAGATAAAGCATTTATTCCATCCAGATTAAATTCGCCATTCTGCCTGTCGTTTGTTGCCGACGAAAAGAATAAAAAAGCTGCTCATCACCATACGTGCAATAGTCACCCCCTGTTATTTCGTTAATACCTAAAGCACATAATTCAATGCGTGCTAATTGATAGATATCACATAAATAATGGCCGTCTGAGGTAGCTACGAATGCACGTTCATTCTGATGATTAGCATCAACAAAGGCGCGAAAAACGTCAGTGCCAACTTCAAATGCCTGCGCTCCAATGGCTGGGCCTAAACTCACCAGCAAATCTGCCACCGGTGACGACATGGCTTTGACTGTATTAGTGATTATTCCAGCATGTAGGCCTCGCCACCCTGCATGGGCGACAGCCACTTCGGTGCCTGTTTTGTTACAGAAAAAAACCGGCAGGCAATCAGCGGTAAGTGCCGCACAAACCACACCTTTGGTTTGCGTAAAGCTAGCATCTGCTTGCGGTAGGGTTTTGCTATCGCCATGCTGTTGATTGGCATAAGTATCTATGCGCTCGTCCGCACAAATGATTTTTTTGCCATGCACTTGTTCTAACCAGGCAGGTGTCGTCTGCAACTTACAGTCAGTTTGTAATTTTTTTCGGTTGTTTACTACAGACACTAAATCGTCACCAACATGGGTTGCCAAATTAAAAGTAGCAAAATCACCCGTGCTACAACCACCCTTTATTAACGTGGTTATCGCATGCACATGACCGAGACTATCGTGCCAACGCTCTGGCCAGCTTATCGGTAAATAAGCTTGTTTATCCATTCGCTTGCAGGTCTGCCTGCAACAATGTAATTAGTTGCTGCATATCATCGGGCAGTGGCGCTTCGTAGGTCACTTGTTCATCACTTTCAGGATGAATAAAACTCAGTTTCCAGGCGTGTAACGCCTGACGTTTAAAACACTGTAAATATTCGACCAACTCAGCTTCTGCGCCAGCCGGATTTCTATGTCGCCCAGAGTAGACAGCGTCACCGACTATCGGATGACGTAAATGACTCATATGCACGCGAATTTGGTGTGTACGACCGGTTTCGAGCTGCAACTTTATATGACAATGTTCACGAAAACGTTGTAACAACCGATAGTGGGTAACCGCCTGCCGACCATTCTCGCGAACAGCCATTTTGATACGATCTCGCGGATGCCGACCTATCGGTTGGTCAACCTTGCCGCCGCCAGTCATTACACCATAAACCACAGCTTGATATTGCCGCAGGACATCATGTTTCTGAATCTGATCAACCAGGTATTTATGCGCGCTAAGGGTACGTGCCACCACCATTAATCCGGTGGTGTCTTTATCCAGTCGATGCACGATTCCCGCACGCGGAATAGCTTCTAACGATTCATCAAAATACAACAATGCATTCTGCAAAGTACCTGAATAATGCCCCGCAGCCTGATGCACAACCAGACCCGCAGGTTTATTGATAACAATGATAGATGCATCCTGATGCACGATATTTAATGGGATATTTTCAGCAACACATCGTTCTTCAGATTCAATCGTCTGCACAGACAACTGCAGCTCTTCATCACCTGCAACGCGTGTTTTCGGTTTCGCCGTTTCACCATTAAGCAAGACTTGCTCTTGTTTAATCCATAATTTTAATCGACTACGAGAATATTCGGGAAAAAGCTCAACCAGAACCACATCCAGACGTTTGCCTGCATGACTTTCGCATAGTTGTTTTACGATGGCTTGATCTAAAACCCGTTTTACATTTTGATCTTCTGACATACTTCCTCAATTCTTGTTACTAAATACTCGTTACTGCATTATCCTATAAGAACAACGCGCAATAAGGTAAACATAGTGGTTGAACTTGGTTATAATGTTTTGCTCTAACGCCCTATTCTAACCAATTAATTAATTCTGCAAGATGTTTAACGTGACTTCTTTTATGCGAACGCTATTTATCCTCTTTATTTCTACTGTTTTATACGCCTGTGCTGGTGCGGACAAAGATGAAACCGCCAGTTATACCGCAAAAGAACTTTATGAAGAAGCTCAATCTGCAATACAGGCTGCAGAGTTTCAAACCGCGGTGAAACACCTGGAATCACTTGAAGCACGCTACCCTTTTGACCCTTATGCTAAACAAGCTCAATTAGAAATCGCCTACGCTTACTATAAATTTGAAGAATTAGACCAGGCAACCAGCGCTGTTAGACGCTTTGAGCGGCTGCACCCTCGTGACCCACATCTGGATTATGTGTATTACTTAAAAGGTTTGATCAATTTTAACCGAGGTCAGGGTTTACTCGATACCTGGTTCCCACGTGACCCATCACAGCATGACCCTGCTGTTCTGGAACAGGCATTTAACGATTTTGCCACTCTGGTTCGTCGTTTCCCTAACAGTATCTACGCCGGTCACGCACATCAACGCATGATTTATTTACGTAATCAGTTGGCTAGAAAAGAAATTCTTATCGCTGAATATTATATCGATAGAAAATCCTGGCTGTCGTCAGCCAAACGTGGGAAAGCCGTATTGGAACGCTTTCCCAATACTATATGGACGAAACGCGCGCTTGATATAATGCTGCTGTCTTACCAAAAACTTGAACTTACCGATCTCGCTGCGGATACACAACGCATCATTGATTACAACGACTTCTCTGACATCGCAACCACCATTGAATCAGATAAATACGGTAGCGTACCACCGCCGATATTATAAAAACTAGTATTACCGCAGAGGCGCAGAGAAACTCTTATTTACTGTGCCTTCGGCACAGCAAATGAAGCGATATAAGGTTTTCCTCTGCGTCTTTGCGCCTCTGCGGTAAAACAATCTTTTGAATCCATTAAATCATTTACGGCGATAACCCGAGGTAATTGGATAACGTCGATCACGACCAAATGCACGGCGCGTAATTCGAATCCCTGGCGCAGACTGCCTGCGTTTATGCTCGTTTCTTTGCACCAGGTTTATCACCTGTATAACATCATCGCGATCTATTCCCTGCGCTATAATTTCTTCGATAGGCATATCCTGCTCAACGGACAGTGCAAGTATACGGTCCAGAACATCATAGTCCGGTAGCGAATCCTGATCACACTGATCTTCTCTTAACTCAGCGGTTGGTGGGCGTGTTAATACACGCTCGGGAATAACAGCAGAAACACGGTTTCGATAACGGCATAAGGCATATACCAGCGTTTTACAGACATCTTTAATGGGCGCAAAACCGCCACACATGTCACCGTACAAGGTCGCGTAACCGACCGCCATCTCACTCTTGTTACCCGTGGTTAACACCATACGACCGGTTTTATTTGAAATTGCCATGAGCAACAAACCTCGACAACGTGCCTGAATATTCTCTTCGGTGGTATCAGTTTCAGTGCCTTCAAAAACAGGTGCCAACGCTGTAATAAAACTATTAAATACGCCTTCGATGGCAATCACTTCATATTTAACGCCGAGCAAATCTGCTTCGGCTTCGGCATCTTGTAAACTCATATCCGCCGTATAACGTGACGGCATCATCACCGCATGAACGTTCTTCGCACCTAACGCGTCAACGGCTATTGCCAGTGTTAGTGCTGAATCGACACCACCGGATAAACCGATAACCACACCACTAAAACCATTTTGTTGAACAAACTCACGCACCCCTGTTACCAGGGCTTTGTAGACGACGGCCTCACTCGAATCATTCGAAACTAACGGGTGTAATGACGTAATATCATCGCCATCAAAACTTATTTGAATATT
>JAESSQ010000199.1 GCA_016764035.1 Gammaproteobacteria bacterium | reverse complement strand
CTTTATAATGTGGCACGCGAAGAACTCGACAGAGAGTTGCTGAACGATGTACCGCTAGAGAATAAAGACCTTGATAGTAAAGAAGTTGCGACGTTAACCGGTTCGGGTGTTATTAGAAAACATCCTGCGCTAGCGGTAATGATCGCGGTTTTTCTACCTGTATTGGTGTTAATGCTGTATTTCGATTTAGGCATGTACATAGCCAGTGATAATGCTTTTGTTTTTGCGCAGCAACAAACGGCTGAGCAACCTTCGGTAAAACAGCCTTCAGTAGAGCAGATGACCGCTCAATTACAGTTGAAGATCGAAAAAGATGGCGGCACTGTTACGGATTGGATCATGTTGGGCCGTGCGCATAAACATCTAGGTGATAATGAACAGGCCGCTAATGCTTTTGCCGTGGCACTGGAAAAAGACACCAGCAATGCACAATTAATGCTGGAGCGTGCAGAAGTCTTAGCGCTGAGCAATAACCGAGAATTTACCGAGGAAGCCACTGCACTAGTATTAAACGCTTTTGCGCTGGAGCCGAATAATCCGAATACGTTATGGTTTGTTGGTGTGGCAGAGTATCAAGCTGAGAACTATCAACAGGCGATTACGCATCTGATACGATTGTTACCGTTAATGGGTGATGATGAAGAAGTAATCAAGTCAGTCATCGGTGTCATTGCTAAATCACGACAGGCCTTGATAGCGGCGGGTAGGGAAATGCCGGAACTTGTTGAGTTATTAGCAATCGAAGTGGCGCGGACAGAAGCAGTTATTGATTCGGCTGAAGACGATATAACGGTTAACGCTCCTGCGTTTAGTCTATCCGTAGCGGTCGATGTAAGTGCACAGGTAAGACAAGCATTTACTGCAGATGACGTGGTTTTTGTCTATGCTAAAGCAAAGCAGGGGCCACGCATGCCGCTCGCTGTCCAACGTTTAACATTGGGGTCGTTGCCAGCGACAGTCGTACTGGATGAAAGTATGGCGATGGTTGCCGGTATGAGCATAAGTGCATTTGACCAACTGATAGTGTCGGCACGGGTAACGAAAACAGGTTCTGCCATTGCACAGAGTGGCGATTATATTGGGCAGGTTGGCGTTGAAAATAAATCAGAAAAAGTATCGTTAAAAATTGTTATTGATACGCTGGTGCCATGATATTAAGTTACAAGATACCCCTTTCTGCATCGTTAAATAAGCGTAGCGTAATTTAATAAATCTATAAATTGGCAAGAGATAAAAAACTTATGAAAAAATTAATGTTGTTTATTTTATTACTGCTGAATGCAATAAGTGTTTCGGCAGTAGAGTATGACGAAGGTATCGATTACAAGCTTGTTGGTACGTCGTTAGCTGCACCGGGAAACAAGATAGAAGTGCTGGAGTTTTTCTGGTATGGCTGCCCGCATTGTTATACGTTTGAGCCTTACATACAATCATGGAAAAAATCTAAACCAGTGAATGTTAAGTTTGTTCGAGTGCCGGCTATATTTCGACCGGACTGGGAAGTGCAGGCGCGTGTCTATTATGCACTGAGCAACATGGGTATCATCGAAGAACATCATGAAAAGATTTTTAACGAGATCCATAATAATAAAAAACACCTGGATAAAAAAGAAGTTATTGTTCGTTTTCTTGAAAAAAATGGTGTTGATAGTAAAAAATTACTCAAAGAATATAATTCATTTGCTGTTGATGGCATGGTACGAAAAAGTATCAGGAAGCAGAGTGCATATCAAATAGAAGGTGTGCCCGCGATTATCATCAATGGGAAATATTTGGTTACAGGTTCAATGGCTGGCTCCTATGAGAACATGATAAAGATTATTAATTATTTAATCGCTGAAGAATCCAACTAAGTACCAGGCTTTTTATGAGCATTTTGAGCATGAAGTGTGATGGGTTTAACAGAGTTGTGACAAGCCGGGTGTTTTCGTGCAATTTAAATTGCAACTGATGATAATTTCGACTATGTTTGGTGCAATGGTTTTGTAATAAACACGAGTAATTCACAATAACGATTTATTGGAGAAGAAGGTATGAAAACGAACACGGGGTTATATATGACTACGGCAGTTACCAGGATAAATAAAACAGCAGTCGTTGTTCTTGCTATGGCGGCGCTGTTAGCTTCCTGTGGTTCGGATTCTGTTAAAGAAGATGTGCCTGATTGCGTTTTCCCCGACTCGCCTTCGACTGGAGCGCCAGGATGGGTATGCGATGAACCTGTCGAAGGTATTACTGTATCGGCTGTTGGTGTGGCAGAAAAATCTGCGGCTGGTCATAGCTTCATGAAAAACATGGCGGCAACCGACGTGCGCGTACAGTTAGCGCAATCGATGAAAGTGCACGTGCAGAACATGGTTAAACAGTATGCGGAAACAACGGGTGCAGCGGACTCTGAAACCGTCGATAAAGTAAATACTTCAGTTACAAAACAGATTACCGATGAAACGCTTGTTGGTACAAAGATATTTAAAACACGAACCAGCCCAAGTGGTGTTTTATACGTGTTGCTTGGTATGGATGGTTCCGTGGCGGCTGCCGCAACGGAAAATGCGCTGAAAACCAGTATGAATAATGACCGTGCTTTATGGCAACAATTTAAAGCTCAAAAAGGGCAAGATGAACTGGCCGCATCCATTGCAAATATGAAGCAGTAAATACCAGCGTACTTTAAACGTGTAGCGTTTGTAGAAACCGGTTTCCGATTACTCGGCAGCCGGTTTTTTTATGTACAGGAAGTACGGTATTCCGCAAGGAGCCAAGGATGGCGGTGCGGTTATTACAGGAAGTACGGTATTCCGCAAGGAGCCAGGGATGGCGGTACGGTTATGTACAGGAAGTGCTACTTCCCTCAGGAGCCTGAGGTAGCGATGAGGTGTATGGATAGTCAACAGCGTTATGCGAGGATCAGTGCATGGTAATTAACAAAGCAATTTCAAAATTTGGTTTAGTGTGCCTGTATTGCAGTGCTTGTTATAGCAATTCATTATCCGCTAATGATGATTATCAGCTGTGGATGCAGCAGCAAACCAGTGGTGCTCTAGCACAGAAAAAAGCGTTTCAAGAGTATAAAGACAAGCGCGATAAAGAATTCACTACTTTTTTGAAAGCACAATGGAAAGCTGTCGATATTGTCAAAGGTAATGTGCGTGATGAAGCACCTAAACCTGATGTGATGCCTGTAGCTAAACCAAAGCCTGTTGCTTTGAAGCCGGGGGTCGATACTGAGAAGAAAGTTATCCCGGTTAATAAACCAGTGGTAATTATTCTACCGGAGCCAGATCTTACTAAAAAACCTGTAGTGGTTCCTGTTATAAAAAAACCGACAGGTGATTGTTAACAGTAGATTTTTATGGCAGAAAAATTCATTTTTATTACGATGCTCGTTTACGTCAAAGATTATCATCAAATATTAATAAGAATGCAGTAAGTGATTATTGGTCTGCTGTGAGTAAAGCTGATTATGATGGTTTGTTATATCAGCTAGAGGCACAAAAAAAATCATTACAATTGAATGACTGGGCGTATGCGTCATTGGTAAATGTTTTGTCGGTAAATATTAATCGTCATCGTCATAATGATAGCGCCTTACTTAGTTGGTTTATATTAATCAAATCGGGCTATCAGGCTCGTATTGCATACAGTACAACATCAATATACCTGTTGGTTCCGTCTGAGCAAGAGATGTTTGAGGTTTCTTACTTCACTTTTAGTGGGCAACGCTATTATGCGATTGATTACGATGGTGAAAAACAGAGGCCAGGGCAGGTTTATACTTACGATGGTGAGTATCCGAATGCGAGTAAAAGGCTTGATATGCAGCTTACATCGGTTGTAGCTGCCAGCGATCAATCGGAACGCCGTCATCTGTCTTTTAAATTTGAAGGTAAGCAGTATAATATTGAAGTGGCTTATGACCGAGGACGGGTTAAGTTTTTAAATAGTTACCCACAATTAAATTTACGGTTATATTTTGGTTCAGGCGTTAATAAAGTGACGGCGTCTCATCTGCTCAAACAACTTGCAGTGAACATGCGAGGCATGTCTGAGCAAACGGCGGTTAATTTTTTACTACGTTTTGTGCAGACGTCGTTAAAGTACGAAACTGATGCGCAGCAATTTGGCGAAGAGAATTATCTGTTCCCTGAAGAAACGTTATTTTACCCCTATTCGGATTGCGAAGATCGTGCTGTTTTATTTACATGGTTAGTAAAAAGCTTGTTGAATTTAGACGTGATTGGCCTCGATTACCCCGGACATGTTGCGGCGGCTGTGCATTTTAGTGATGATATTGCGGGTGATGGCGTTAGTTATAAGGGTAAACGTTATGTGATAACAGACCCGACCTATATTAATGCAAATGTAGGAATGACCATGCCTGACTTTAAGCGTTATAAGCCAGCGGTTATCGCATATTAGTTTATACCAGTTAAGCGTTATATTTTTTAGGATGTTAGTTGATTATGTTTGATAGTAAAATTTATTATGATGGTAGTTTGATTGTTGGCAAGATGAGTGGTGTTGTCGAGCCACAAGGTTTTATTAATGGAATATTCTGGCAGATTGATAGCAGGAATGTTGGTGAAGTAAAAGAAGGGTTTAGTCAGTTATATTATGATGATGCTGTTGAAGCTATTACCGTAACCGACACGGATATTCACAAAATAGCAGAGATTAATACAGGTATAGGCGTGACCATCGGAACGTTTCGTACAGCGCTGGTATTGCAACACCCTGAAATAATACGCCTTGCAACATTGCATCAATCGTTGGCTAAAAGTCATGGGTTTGAAGTTGAGATATTCAGCACCCTTGAGGATGGTTTCGTTTGGCTGGCTTGTGAAAATCCCGAGCCTGATGCTATAAAGTTGCCTGAAATATCTGCTTTATAAAAGTGACTTTAGAAAAAAACACTGTATATATGACAATGAAGTAGATTTCATTCTCCTTAAATATCGCTCACCTAACGGTATTTGGCTCGTACAGTCGTCGAGCCTCCAATGACGACTTATTTAGGCCATTGATAATTAGTGGCGTCATACTGATAGTTCGCGACGGTATATTTGAGATGTTCCGTTTCTTGTTGAAGAAATTCCCTTCCCTGAATGATAAGTAAAGAAACATTTCCACATTCTTGAGTATTTCTGTTGAAGTCGGCAATAAACATTGCTCCTTCATGTCTAGCACGTAGAAAAATATGCTGAGCGTGATGGATGTAACATTGCAGTTTTTTAAGTTGGATAATTGCTTATCTCTTAGGATGTACAATTATTGGCGCGCCCGAGTGGAATCGAACCACCGACCTTTGGCTTCGGAGGCCAACACTCTATCCGGCTGAGCTACGGGCGCATAAACGTGAGCAATAAAAGTGCGCGGGAATTTTAACACGGTTATTGACACTTTCTTATAATTTAGGCGCCTAGTTAGTATTGAAATACGTTGTTTAGTTAAAATTAGATAGTTAATTGGCAATTTAATTATTATTTTGTTGGTTATATTGACACTTTTTATTGCGATAATGGTCAACATGGTTGTTTTGTAACCATATATTATTGTAATTGGTAGTTTTTTACACTTTTTTACAAAGGTAGTGGCCACTATTGTCGAATTATATTACACAATTTCTTATCAAGCGTGTTCTTGTTGTTTTGTTATTTTGATTTTATCAGGGTTTACAGTGACTTGAGTTTTATGGCACGCATAGTGCATTATGGTTAAGAGTTGAAATGGTTGGCCTGACTCTTGATCGGTAAGGTTGACTTAAAAATAAATCATAATTTTGTATTAATAAGGAGATGGATCGTGGAACAAAATTCAAGCAAAATTCAAAAGCATGATGATACAAAGAAGTTATCAATGGTTGTTTTATTTTTATCTTTTTTTGTTGTTGTTATATTTGGCCTGGCACCAATTGTATAATTTTCTAAGGTTTATTAGTTATTAAATTATTTATGCTAAAATTTATATTTATTAGTGGCTATGTGAAGGTCTCTTCTTCGAGTATTTTCCGACCCGCTGAGATAATAAATTTTGCCAATTGTGCCTTAAAGTGGAAAGCACTGTCTCGGGTATTGGCTGGAGTTCTTAAACAATGCTCGACGTCTACAAATCAGTATTTAATTTCACAGGACAACCCTTTCGGTTAAGTCCCGACTATCATTTTTCCTTTGGGCATCCTTCTTATGATGGTGCCAAATCCTATTTAAAGTATGCAATCAGTGAAGGCGAAGGTATCGTTGCTATTACTGGCGCGCCTGGTACAGGCAAAACGACATTAATCGCTACGTTGATTTCTGAGTTAGATGAAGCACAGGTTCAGGTTGGTGTTGTTACCAATGTGCAACTGGACGAAGGTGGGCTGCTTGAGATGGTAGCGGATGCGTTTTCCATACCGCTAAATCGATCAGCTAACATTAGCTTGATGCATGAGTTTAAGCAGTTCTTAAGGCGTCAGCATGAGCAAAATAAGCGAGTTATTTTGATTGTTGATGAAGCCCAGGGTCTGTCAATGGCATCGCTGGAGGATTTGCGTCTTCTATCTAACATGCAGCATGGCACCAAGTTATTGTTGCAAATTTTTCTTGTTGGTCAAGAACCGTTGATGGATATCATTACTTCGCCAGGTTTGGAACAATTGCATCAGCGAATGATAGCGGCGGCACAATTAAAGCCTCTGGATTTCGAAGAGACGGTCGATTATATTATCCATCGATTGACTTGCGTAGGATGGAAAAATAATCCTTCATTTACTGATGAAGTTTGTAGTCTGATACATAAATTTAGCGGCGGGGTACCGAGAAGAATTAATCTTATCTGTCACCGTTTGTTTTTGCATGCAGGTCTGGAGCAAAAAGAAGAATTGGTCGGCGGGGATGCTTTGATTGTCATTGTTGAATTACATCGTGAAGGTCTGTTGACACCTGTTGCTAGAAGGGCATTAGATGAATATGTTGGCGGGATTACAGATATGGCAGTTAATAGTTAATCAGTACTGATATCGAGTTTTATAGTTTTAGTCGCGATTTCTTGTGCAAAATTTTTGCTTTAGACATTTAGTATGGCTTGTTGTTATTGTTTTGTTGTTCGCTTCGGTGCCCACGTATAATCTTTGGTGGCGTGAAGCATTTAATAGTGGCCATACGGTTTTATTCTTTTTTTTATCGGTTTTAATCTATCAGCAATTAATAATCAGGCGTCGAGGCTTAAGTGTATTGTCTACGTGCGCGATAGTATTTATTCTTTCTATGCTAGTGGGTGTTTTTGTTGAAGCTTTACAGAGCTTTGTGTCAAGAGAGGCGAGTATTTCT
>JAESSQ010000198.1 GCA_016764035.1 Gammaproteobacteria bacterium | reverse complement strand
CAGCAGGGGCAGCAAAAGCAGGGCGAGACCGAACAGCAGGCAAACGTCGCCGCTCAGGGTCGCAAGCATCGGTGACGCTGAATCAACTGCTCCATTGTGGATCGCTCCGTAAGCTCAGGGCTCAGTCCACCTGGCGGAATTGGTAGACGCGCTGGTTTTAGGTACCAGTATCTTTGATGTGAGAGTTCGAGTCTCTCCTTTCGCACCATATTTATCCTATGAGAGTCACCCAGTATTTAGGTGGCACACTCAATCTTAAAATTTATCGAGGTAGTTATGCAAGTTTCAGTAGAAGCAGGCGAAGGTCTAGAGCGAAAATTAACCGTTCAGGTTCCTGCAGAAACCGTCGAATTGGAAGTTAACAATCGACTGAATTCATTAAAAAGTACCGTTAAAATTGACGGTTTCCGACCTGGCAAAGTTCCACTTAGAGTGATTAAGCAGAAATATTCAGGCTCGGTTTTAAATGAAGTCGCTGGCGACTTAATGCAAAAAACCTTTCGTGAAGCATTGATTCAGGAAAAGCTGAACCCGGCAGGCGACCCTAAAATACAGGCGCAAGACTTGGTACTAGGCCAAATTATGGAATATACCGCAACGTTTGAAGTATACCCAGAAGTTGAGTTGTCACCCGTCGCAGAGCTTTCAATCGAAAAACTTGAAGCTAGTGTCGAAGATGCTGATGTAGAAAATATGATTAACGTTTTGCGCAAGCAAAAAATGGATTGGGAAGAAGTCGATCGTGCGTCTGCTGACGAGGATCGAATGATACTTGATTTTGTGGGCACTGTTGATGGCGTAGAGTTTGATGGTGGAGCAGCTAAAGACCTACCCATGATATTAGGTAGAGGACAAATGATACCTGGGTTTGAAGACCATTTAAGAGGTCTGAAAGCGTCTGAAGAAACGGTCTTTAAAGTAACCTTCCCTGAAGAATATGCAGCAAAAGATCTTGCAGGAAAGGAAGCAGAATTTTCGGTCACTGTGGTAAAAGTAGAAGCACCAAAATTGCCAGAAGTCGATGAAGCGTTTGCGAAAGCGTTTGGCGTCGAAAGTGGTGATACTGATCAGTTTAAATCTGAAATTAAGGCAAATATGCAGCGTGAGCTAGCTAAACGTTTGCAAACAGCGCTGAAAGAAAATATATTGACTGCATTAGTTGATGCTAATCCCATTGTCGTTCCAACAGCAATTATCAAGCAAGAAGCAACAGCTTTGCAAAAACAGGCCGAATCGCAATCACCTGGAAGTGCTCTTTCAGTCGACGGGTTTAATGATGATGCAAAACGTCGTGTGCAATTAGGTATGTTGTTGGCTGAAGTCGCAAAAGTAAGCGAATTGAAAGTCGATGAAGATATGGTGAAAGCGCGTATTGAAGAAATGGCTAAAGATTATGATGATGCGGACGAATTTATTCGTTACTACACAAGTAATCAGGAAATGTTGCGTGGCATCGAAACAATGGTTATGGAAGATGTTGTAGTTGACTGGCTAGTAGAACAAGCTACAGTTAACGTGAATAAGAGTGATTTTGATGCAGTGATGACGCCGGTACTTGGTAAATAATTAGGTTAATTTAAGAACTTGAAGGGTCGTAAATAATGATAAATAACAACAATAATGGGGCGTTAGAGCCACAATCATTAAATTTGGTGCCAATGGTCGTGGAGCAAACGCCACGAGGAGAGCGCTCTTATGATATCTACTCAAGACTTCTAAAAGAACGTGTAATATTTATCGTCGGTCCGATTGAAGACCATATGGCAAATTTGGTGGTTGCGCAGTTGTTATTTCTGGAATCTGAGAACCCTGATAAAGACATCTCAGTTTATATTAATTCACCAGGCGGTTCGGTAACGGCCGGTCTTGCAATATATGACACCATGCAATTTATTAAGCCAGATGTCAGTACCCTCTGCATAGGCCAGGCGGCAAGTATGGGTGCGATGTTATTGGCTGCGGGTGCTAAAGATAAGCGTTTTTCATTACCTCATTCACGCGTTATGATTCACCAGCCATTGGGCGGTTTTCAGGGGCAGGCATCGGATATCGATATCCATGCAAAAGAAATTTTAAAGATACGAGATCAGTTGAACCAACTGTTAGCTAATCACACTGGCCAAAGTATAGAAACCATTGCGAAGGATACTGAGCGAGACAATTTTATGGGCGCAGAAACTGCGGTTGAGTATGGACTGATAGATGAAGTATTAGGTGTTAGAAAATAGAGTAAGTTGTTGGATTGGGAGCGTTTTTGGTTAATCAACGACCAATGTCTTCGACTTGTTTAGGTTTGGTTTGTGTTATGTATGAGAAATAGGGCCCTGAAAAGTGAACTTTTCCTCTTTTTTCTTCCCGAAACTTAATAAAAGGAATGCATGAATTTTATCTATACGCTATGGTTCTAATTATAGATAAGGAATTTTTTTAATTTGTGCGTAATTAACCAGGAAGATTGACTTGTAATTTTGTCGGAGAATTGGCAAGGTTATGAGCATATTGATGCGTAGAGAGAATTTGTATGAGCGACGACAAAAATACAACGGGTAACGATTCTGAAAAACTGCTGTATTGTTCTTTTTGTGGAAAGAGCCAGCATGAAGTAAAAAAGCTGATAGCTGGACCTTCAGTCTACGTTTGTGATGAATGTGTTGAACTGTGTAATGATATTATTCTGGAAGAGCTTGAAGACGAAACCAGTACAGCAGTAAAAAAATTACCTACACCTCGCGAAATTAATGCCATTCTTGATGATTATGTCATTGGACAGGTTATCGCTAAGAAAATCCTTTCTGTGGCCGTCTATAATCATTATAAACGTCTTGAAGTTAAGCATAAAAAAGATGGTGTAGAGCTATCAAAAAGTAATATTTTGATGATTGGCCCTACCGGTTCTGGTAAAACTTTGCTTGCAGAAACACTGGCAAGACTCCTCGATGTCCCTTTTACAATAGCCGATGCCACCACGCTTACAGAAGCTGGTTATGTGGGTGAAGACGTAGAAAATATTATTCAGAAATTACTGCAGAAATGTGATTATGATGTTGATAAAGCACAGACAGGTATCGTCTACATTGATGAGATAGATAAGATTTCACGTAAATCAGACAACCCGTCAATAACGCGTGACGTGTCTGGCGAAGGCGTGCAGCAGGCACTGCTGAAATTAATTGAAGGAACGGTGGCCTCTGTTCCTCCTCAAGGTGGACGTAAACACCCACAGCAGGAATTTTTACAGGTAGATACTTCAAATATTCTGTTTATTTGTGGTGGCGCATTCTCTGGGCTGGATAAGGTCATTAGAAACCGGTCTGAGAAAAGTGGTATTGGATTTGGTGCAGAAGTTAGATCGAAAGAAGAAGATTGTAAGGCACATGAGGTTATTAATGAGCTAGAAGCGGATGATTTGATATCGTATGGCTTAATCCCAGAATTCGTTGGACGTTTGCCGGTAGTCGCAACACTGGAGGAGCTTGACGAAGATGCCCTGGTTACCATATTAACCGAACCAAAAAATGCGCTAAGTAAGCAGTATGGAAAAATGATTGAAATGGAAGGCAGTGAGCTAGAAACTCGTGATGAAGCGCTGCACGCAATCGCTAAGAAAGCGATGGATCGTAAAACAGGCGCCCGAGGATTGCGCACCATACTTGAAAATATTTTATTAGATACGATGTATGAACTGCCTTCCACAGAAGGTGTGTCTAAAGTTGTTATCGATGAGGCGGTGGTCGAAGGTGGCAAGCAGCCTTATCTCGTATATGAAGGTGGTGAACCACAAAAGTTAAGTCAGGATAATAGTTAACCTGAAGAGTGATGAATCAATCAGTAACTTATAATCAGCAGCTTACGATTAGAAACAGAGGCTTATTTACAAAGCACTAATTGATGGAAAGAATTCTTTAAAAGTCACTTGAAAAACTTGGCATTTGTCTACACTTACTAATAATTGATACAAATTAGAGGTAGTCATGGCTAGCACAAAAGATTCAGAAGCGAATATACTGCAACCTGCAGAAGTTCCCGTTTTACCCTTACGTGATGTTGTGGTTTATCCGCACATGGTCATTCCTTTATTTGTTGGACGTGAAAAGTCTATTCAAGCGCTTGACGCTGCGATGCAGGATAACAAGCAAATCTTACTTGTAGCGCAAAAGAATGCTGATGTTGATGACCCTAGTATCGACGATGTTCATGAAATCGGTACACTTGCGACCATATTACAACTACTAAAATTACCCGACGGTACCATTAAAGTACTGGTTGAAGGCTCACAACGTGCCAATATAAAAGGCATGCGAGAAAGCGGTGATTTTTTTGTTGCGGGTTATCAATTGCTTTCTGATGATGCAACCGCGAATGAAAAAGAGCTCGATATCCTTTCGCGTTCAGTTTTGGGTACGTTTGATCAATACGTCAAACTTAATAAAAAAGTCCCTTCAGAAATATTAACTTCGTTGGCGGGTATCGATGAGCCTTCGCGTTTATCCGATACGATTGCTGCACACATGTCTTTGAAGTTGGACGAAAAACAAAAGATTCTGGAAATCTCTAATGTGCAGCAGCGTCTGGAATACATCATGAGCTTAATTGATGGCGAGATTGATATGCTTCAAATAGAGAAGCGTATTCGTGGTCGAGTGAAGCAGCAGATGGAAAAAAGCCAGCGTGAATACTATCTGAACGAGCAGATGAAAGCGATTCAGAAAGAACTGGGAGACATGGAAGATACGCCCAATGAAGTAGAAGAGCTGGAGCAACGCATCGAAAAATCTGGGATGAGTAAGGAAGCAAGAAAGAAAGCCGACAATGAATTAAATAAATTAAAAATGATGTCGCCGATGTCAGCAGAAGCGACGGTCGTGCGTAACTATATAGATTGGCTCGTAGATTGCCCATGGAAGAAGAAGTCTAAAATACGTAAAGATCTTGCTGGGGCAGAAGATATTCTTAACGAGGACCACTATGGCCTGGATAAGGTTAAAGAGCGTATTTTGGAATATCTAGCCGTACAGCAACGCGTTAATAAACTAAAAGGCCCTATCTTGTGCCTCGTTGGACCTCCAGGTGTAGGAAAAACCTCGCTGGGTCGTTCTATTGCAAGAGCAACAAACCGTAAATATACCCGTATGGCATTAGGTGGCGTACGTGATGAATCTGAAATACGTGGTCATCGTCGAACATATATCGGTTCGTTACCAGGCAAAATCATTCAGAACTTAAGTAAGGTCGGTACTCGAAATCCATTATTTTTGTTGGATGAAATAGACAAAATGGCCGCAGATTTCCGCGGTGATCCGGCTTCGGCATTATTGGAAGTACTGGATCCAGAGCAAAATCACACCTTTGCAGATCATTATTTAGAAGTCGATTTTGATTTGTCTGACGTAATGTTCGTAGCGACAGCAAATAGCATGAATATTCCCGGTCCATTATTGGATCGTATGGAAGTTATACGTTTGCCCGGTTATACCGAAGATGAAAAAGTAGAGATAGCTAAAGCATATTTAATGCCTAAGCAGATGAAAAATAATGGTTTAAAATCAGGTGAGTTGGAAATTAGCACAGCAGCTTTGCGTGATATTGTTCGTTACTATACACGTGAAGCAGGTGTTCGTAGTATTGAGCGTGAGATAGCCAAAATATGTCGAAAAGTGGTGAGGGAAGTCTTGCTTGAAAAAGGTAAGGCAAGCAAAGAAACTAAAGTTTCGCCAAAAACACTTGAAAAATATCTTGGCGTTAAACGTTTCCGTTATGGCGTCGCTGAAGACAATGATCAAATTGGTCAAGTTAATGGCTTGGCGTGGACAGAAGTGGGTGGTGAATTGCTGACTATCGAATCAGCAGTTATGAAAGGCAAAGGTAAACTTTCATACACTGGTCAGCTCGGCGATGTTATGCAGGAATCTATCCAGGCTGCTTTAACGGTGATTAGAAGTCGCGCCGCAACACTCGGTCTAAAAGCCGACTTTCAAGAAAGTATCGATATTCATATACACGTTCCAGAAGGAGCCACGCCTAAGGATGGCCCAAGTGCGGGTGTTGGTATGTGTACGGCGTTAGCATCATCGATCACCAAAAAACCAGTTAATGCTAATATTGCGATGACGGGTGAAATTACTTTACGTGGCGAAATATTACCGATAGGTGGTCTGAAAGAAAAATTACTTGCAGCACATCGTGCGGGTATTAAAACAGTATTAATACCGTATGAGAATGAAAAGGACCTTGTTGAAATACCTAAAAATATCTTAAGTAAACTGGATATTAAGCCGGTGCGTTGGATCGATGAAGTATTGGAGCTGGCTTTGACAGAAATGCCTGTACCGTTGAAGGAGGCCAAGGGTACAACAGCAACTAAAAGGGCGGGGAAGTCAGCAAAAAATAAAAAGTCTGAAAGCACGTTACGGCATTAGTCACAATCTTATAAAATTTATAATATATCGTAGAGCAAGTGCATTTAGCGGGTGCATTTGCTTTTTATGTAAATAAATACTTAAATTCATAGTGTTTTATACGTTAATCGTTGACACACATTGTAACTAACTGTATAAAACTCGCTGAGAAAAACTTTGGTAGTCAGCATCGAATAGTTCCTGTAATGTATTACGTGGGAATGACATAATAATAAATATTTTCTATCTAAAGTTATCTTTATAAAATACCAATCTACGGGAAATAACAATGAATAAAACAGAACTTACGGATGCTGTTGCAACAGCAACAGATTTAACGAAAGCAGACGCGGCACGTGCAGTTGAAGCAGTCTTAGGTACCATTTCAAAAACGCTAGCTGGCGGCGACCAGGTTGGCATCGTTGGCTTCGGCACTTTCCTTGTGCGTGATCGTGCGGCGCGAGTTGGACGTAACCCACAGACCGGCGCAGAGATTCAAATTGCAGCTGCAAAAGTTCCTGCATTTAAGCCTGGTAAAGCATTAAAAGATGCAGTAAACTAGCGCGCCTTCCGCGGGGGTTAAACTTCGTGGAAATACCAATAGGGTGCTTAGCTCAGCTGGTAGAGCGTCGCCCTT
>JAESSQ010000197.1 GCA_016764035.1 Gammaproteobacteria bacterium | reverse complement strand
TACGTGCCACAATTTGTAAACGACAGAACCGCCGGCAGATGGCCTTTCAGCTCATCATTAGGGGTTACTTTATCTTGCGGGACGCACTAATACAGTGCATATCGAAAACTTATGCACCATATTGCATTGACACATTCTACCATTTCAGCCAACTATAATAACCATTGCCGCTTTCAGTGCATGTTTGAATTGGCACGAGTCCTGCATTGAGCACTTAAGCTTATAAAAACTTTGCCTATAAATTTTTTGGAACGAATAGAATGTCTAGAGCTAATAATTTAAATATTTTTTCTTTCAGCGGAAACATGCGAATCCTGCACTTAACCTGGTTCGCATTTTTTATTACCTTTATGGTGTGGTTTGCTCATGCACCCTTAATGGTAATTATTCGAGAAACATTTGGTCTGTCAGATCAGGAAGTCAAAGCCCTATTAATTATTAATGTTGCCATGACCATCCCGGCACGCATCGTCGTAGGCATGCTAGTTGACCGAGTTGGCCCACGCATTATGTTTTCATCCATTCTAATTCTATCGGGTATCTTTTGTATCGCGTTTTCGATGGCGCAAAATTATCAACAACTCGTAACCATGCGTTTTTTACTGGGTTTTGTTGGCGCTGGATTTGTTGTTGGTATCCGCATGATCTCTGAATGGTTCCCTGCACGCCAAACTGGCATTGCACAGGGGATTTACGGTGGCTGGGGCAATTTTGGTTCAGCGGCTTCTGCAATGTTACTGCCGACGCTTGCACTGATGTATGGCGGTGAAAATGGCTGGCGCTATGCGATTGCTTCAACGGGCGTTATTGCTATTTTGTACGGCGCGTTTTATTACTTTGCCGTCACTAACACGCCTAAGGGCTCGACTTATTTTAAACCTAAAAAGATGGGCGGCATGGAAGTCACCAGCAAATTTGATTTCTTTTTGTACCTAATTGTCAGCATCCCAATCGTTGGCGCACTCGCCGTACTGACATGGAAACTTTCACCGGCCGGTTTAAATTGGTTTAACTACAGTATCACTTACAGCATCTATGCCATCCTAACAGCAGTCTATCTCTACCAATGCATCAACATCTATGCAGTGAACAAGAACGTCTTCAGGAATGAAGTACCAGATATCTTTAAATACAATTTCAGCCAGGTTGTTGTACTTAATCTGGCTTACCTGGTGACATTTGGTTCTGAGCTGGCGCTTATTTCGATGCTGCCACTGTTCTATAAAGATACTTTTGAAATATCAACTATTCTTGCTGGCATATTGGCCGCCATATACCCTGTAATCAATTTAATTGCCCGGCCTGCTGGCGGTATTATTAGCGACCGATTCGGGCGCAAACGCACATTAATTGTATTATTTACCGGTATCACACTATCTTTTACATTGTTAGGCCAAGTTGACTCAAGCTGGGCATTACCACTGGTCGTAGCAACCACCATTGTCTGCGGTCTGTTTGCTCAAGCTGGATCGGGTGCAGTATTTGCGATGGCTCCTCTCATCCAACGACGTATGACGGGACAGATTGCTGGCATGGCTGGTGCCTATGGTAATGTCGGTGGCGTTATGTTCTTAACGATTCTGTCATTTGTTTCTTCGCAAGTATTTTTCATGTTCATTGCCGGCGCAGGCGCTATCGTGTTATTTGTCATTCTCATCTTCTCCAGAGAACCTCGTGGGCAAATGGCTGAAGTCATGCCTGATGGCACCGTCGAAATGATTGACGTCTCGTAAATAACTTTATTTCTATCATTTATGGCAAAATAATCCGATGCGTTCTCAGTTAAAAATCGATTTAGGCCAAAGCTCAGACAAAGGCATTAAAGAACATAACGAAGATTTTTATGGTGCTTATACACCTGAAGGATCGACACTCGACAACAAGGGCATTGCCTGCGCCATCGCCGATGGTATGGGAAGTTGCACTAACGCACAGGAAGCCAGTGAGCATTGCGTTAAAAGTTTTCTAAACGATTACTTCAGCACGCCTGAAACCTGGACGGTCAAATCATCAGGCGCGAAGGTATTAACGGCTATCAACAACTGGTTGCTTAGTAAAGGAGACCAACAACACAAACACGGCATGGTCACCACCTTTAGCGCCATCGTATTCAAATCGACCACTGCACATATCTTCCATATCGGTGACTCACGCATTTACCGATTCAGAAACGGTGACCTGGAATTGCTCACCACCGATCATCGCGTATGGATATCCGATGAAAAAAATTACCTAAGCCGCGCCATGGGCATCGATTCTCACCTCGATATCGATTACAAAACATTAGCGATTGAAGTCGGTGATGAATTTTTGATGACCACCGATGGCATCCATGACTACCTCAGTGACCTGCAATTAAAGGAGCATTTAAACACTGGTGGCAACATCGAAGATATTGCCAATAAAATAATACAACACGCTCTGGACGAAAAAAGCCACGATAACGTAACATGCCAAATCGCCAAAATTGCAACCTTACCCTCACAAGACGCCAATGAGGTATATAACGAATTAACGCATCTGCCATTTCCACCGCATCTCGGCCCCGGCATGACCATGGACGGTTACGAAATTCTTGATGAAGTACATGCCAGCACCACCTCACAGCTGTACAAAGTTCGCGACAAGAAAAGCGGCAATCTTTATATGATGAAAACGCCATCGGTGAATTATTCCGATGACCCGGCTTATATCGAACGTTTTTACATGGAAGAGTGGGCGGGAAAACGCATACAAAGCGATGCCGTATTAAAGATTATCGAACTACCTCGGCAACGCAATTTTTTATATTTCATCATGGAATATATTGACGGCATTACCTTAAAACAATGGACGCAAGAACACCCATCACCGGATTTAAAGCACGTTGTCGACATCACCAGCAAAATAATAAAAGGTTTGCAGGTATTTCATCGACTGGAGATGTTGCACCGTGACCTGAAACCTGAAAACATAATGATTACCACACATGGCGTGGTTAAAATTATTGATTTTGGTTCGGTGAAAGTGGCCG
>JAESSQ010000196.1 GCA_016764035.1 Gammaproteobacteria bacterium | reverse complement strand
CCAAGCTGCCTATAAAAACAACTTTTGTAATACGTGCGGTGATGTAATGGCTTCTGCCCAAGAATATAGAAACATGTCTGAAAAAGACTTAAATGCTGAATTAATAAACTTACGCCGTGAACAATTTAGCTTACGTATGCAGATGGGTTCTGGTAATACACCAAAAATACATCGTTTCAGTATTGTTCGTCATGATATTGCGCGTATAAAAACTGTACTGACTGAAATGACAAGCACTGCAGTCACTGAGAAAAAAGGTAATTGATAATGACTAATGTTGATACACAAACAGCTGCTACCAAGCGTACGTTACAAGGTGTTGTAACGAGCAACGCTGGTGATAAGTCTGCAACAATTATGATCGAACGTAAGATTAAGCATCCTGTTTACGGAAAATATGTCAAACGTTCTACAAAGATTCGCTTACATGATGAGAAAAACGAATGTAATCAGGGTGACACCATCCTGATAGAAGAATGTCGCCCAATGTCTAAGACAAAATCATGGACATTGGTAAAAGTTGTTGAGAAAGCTCCAGAGCTATAACGGTTAGTTAGGAATAAGGTAAAGCGTAATGATACAAATGCAAACCATTTTAGATTCAGCTGATAACAGTGGTGCACGTCGCATGATGTGTATCAAAGTATTAGGTGGGTCACATCGTCGCTATGCACGTGTAGGCGACGTTATTAAAGTAAGTATTAAAGATGCCATTCCTCGCGGTAAAGTGAAAAAAGGTGAGGTTTACAATGCCGTTGTGGTGCGTACGAAAAAAGGTGTTCGTCGTTCTGATGGTTCAACTATACGTTTTGATAGCAATGCAGCAGTAATATTAAATGCAAACCTACAGCCAATTGGCACGCGTATATTCGGCCCAGTGACACGTGAATTACGTAATGATAAATTTATGAAAATCGTCTCACTTGCTCCAGAAGTATTGTAACCATATCAGAACCTTAGGTTAGAAAAAATGAAACGTATAAAAACAGGTGATCAAGTCATCGTTATCACAGGCAAGGACAAGGGTCGTCAAGGTACTGTTCTAAATATTGCTGATGATAGCGTACTTGTAGAGGCAATTAACCTCGCCAAAAAACATACCAAAGCAAATCCGATGGCTGGTGTTGAGGGTGGTATCGTTGATAAAGCAATGCCGTTAAACATATCTAACATTATGTTATTTAACCCAATGACTAACAAGGGTGATCGTGTTGGATTTAAAACGCTGGAAGACGGACGTAAAGTACGTTACTTCAAGTCTAACGGCGAAGTCGTAGACGTATAAAATCCCTTAAGGTAAAGAAGAAAATGTCAAGATTACAAGAATTTTATCGTGATACAGTCGTTAAAAATTTAATGGCTACAGGTGCATATAAAAATGTTATGGATGTGCCTCGTATTACTAAAATCACTATAAACATGGGACTAGGTGAGGCTATCGGTGATAAGAAAGTATTGGAAAATGCTTTGTCAGATATGCAAAAAATTGCTGGTCAAAAACCAGTGACGACCCTGGCTCGTAAATCGGTTGCGTCTTTTAAGGTACGTGATGGTTACCCTATAGGTTGTAAGGTAACGTTACGTAGCGAAAGAATGTATGAGTTCCTGGATCGCTTAATTAGTATCTCTGTACCTCGTATTCGTGACTTCCGTGGCTTAAATCCTAAATCATTTGATGGCCGTGGCAATTACAATATGGGCGTTAAGGAACAAATTATTTTTCCTGAAATAGAATACGAAAAAATAGACAAAATCCGTGGTATGGATATTTGTATAACAACTACCGCAAAAGATAACGAAAGTGGTCTGGCGTTGTTAAAGCAATTTAATTTCCCATTCAAAGGTGAATCGGGTAAGCAAGATAAAGCACAGCAGGATAGTAAATAGCATGGCAAAGAAATCAATGATTGCTCGTGAGCACAAACGTACTCGCCTGGTAAAACAATATGCTGAGAAACGCGCAGTTTATAAGGCAGTCCTGATAGATCAGGAAGCAGACTTCGAAGAAAAAATGGAAGCGCAACGACAGTTGCAAACGTTACCTAGAGATTCTAGTCGTTCACGCGGTCGTAACCGATGCCGTATTACTGGACGCCCTCATGGTGTCTTTCGTAAGTTTGGTTTATGTAGAAATAAATTACGTGAAGCTGCTATGCGCGGCGACATTCCTGGCCTAGTTAAGGCTAGTTGGTAGAGGTATTTCATTATGATGACAGATCCTATAGCAGATATGCTAACCCGCATACGTAATGCACAAGCAGCATCAAAATTTGATGTTGCTATGCCATCGTCAAATTTAAAACTTGCGATTGCAAAAGTATTACAAGACGAAGGTTACATCACTGGCTTCTCTAAAGACGATGAAGTTAAACCTACACTTACAGTCGCCTTGAAATATTATGAAGGTCGCCCAGTTATTGACGAAATAAAACGTGTTAGCCGTCCTGGTCTACGTATATACAGAAACAAAAACGAATTGCCAAAAGTATTAAATGGTTTGGGTGTTGCTATCGTATCGACATCTGCGGGTGTTATGACTGACCGCGAAGCCAGGTCTTCTGGTCGCGGTGGTGAAATTCTTTGTACGGTTTATTAAACCGTCAGCGTTTACCAATAGTCACTAAAATTATTTATATAACTTATACATAATATAGAGTACAACAATGTCACGTATTGCAAAAAAACCTGTCGAAATAGTATCTGGTGTAGAAGTCACCATAAATGGTCAGACTGTTTCTGTTAAAGGTAAACAAAGTAACCTTTCTATCAATTTGCACGACGCTGTGAGTGTCAAGCAAGAAGATGGCGTACTGACCTTTGCACCTAATGATAATTCAAAAGGTAGCATGGCTATGGCCGGTACTATGCGTTCATTAGTCAATAATATGATTATTGGTGTTACTGAAGGCTTTGCTCGTCAATTACAATTGGTAGGTGTTGGTTACAGAGCGAAAGTACAGGGTAATGTGCTGGATCTTTCTTTAGGTTTTTCACACCCAGTTAAATATGCTATTCCTGAAGGCATCTCAATTGAAACACCAAGCCAAACTGAAATTAATGTAAAAGGCGCTGACAAACAAAAAGTGGGTCAGGTCTGTGCTGAAATTAGAGCGTACCGTCCGCCAGAGCCATATAAAGGTAAAGGCGTAAGATATTCTGACGAACGTGTGATTCGTAAAGAAGCCAAGAAAAAATAAATAACTAGAGCAATAACATGATATCTAAAAAAGCAAACAGAATGCGTCGTGCTAAAAAAACACGAGCAAAAATCAGCGAGCTAGGTGCACATCGTTTGACGATTCACCGTACACCGCGTCATATCTATGCGCAGGTTATTACGCCCGATGGTAGCAAAGTTATTGCCTCTGCATCGACTGTTCAAAAAGATATTGCTGGTGATGCGAGCCATACAGGCAACGCAGATGCAGCATCTCTAGTAGGTAAAGTGATCGCTGAAAAATCAAAATCTGCAGGTATTACTACCGTTGCTTTTGATCGTTCTGGCTTCCGTTATCACGGCCGCGTTAAAGCACTAGCTGAAGCCGCTCGCGAAGGTGGATTAGAATTTTAGTCACTGTTGTACAGTCTGATATTTTCAGGCAGGTATAACGGTATATATCTTAATAAATAGATTAAGCATTAAACGTTAAACGTAAAGTTTAATTAAACATAGGGTTTAAGCATGGCACAAGCAGATTCATCATCAAATAAGAAAGATGATTTCATTGAAAAATTAGTTGCTGTCAACCGTGTAGCTAAAGTGGTTAAAGGTGGTCGTCAATTCGGTTTTACAGCACTTACAGTAGTGGGTGACGGTAACGGTACGATTGGTTTTGGTTACGGTAAAGCGAAAGAAGTACCGCTAGCTATTCAAAAAGCAATGGATAAAGCACGTAAGAACATGAACGCTGTTCCATTAAAAGGTGATACTTTGCAGCATCCTATAACCGGTATTCACGGTGCAGCAAATGTATACATGCAACCAGCATCTGAAGGTACAGGAATTATTGCAGGTGGTGCTATGCGCGCAGTATTTGAAGCGGTTGGTGTTAAAAATGTACTTGCAAAAATTAATGGTACACGTAATCCGGTTAACGTAGTACGTGCAACTATAAACGGTTTATCGTCAATGTCGTCACCTGAGTATGTAGCAGCAAAGCGTGGCAAAAAAGTTGAAGAGATCATTGGTTAGAGATTAGGTTACATTCCAGGTAGATAGACATGGCTAACAAAGAAATAAAAGTTACGTTAACAAAAAGTACAATCGGTCGCTTAAAAGCTCATAAAGCTTGTGCGCGTGGCTTAGGTTTACTTCGAACAAACCATACGGTTACGGTTAAAGACACACCTGAAAATCGTGGCATGATTAATAAGATTTATTACATGGTAAGTGTTGAGGAATCCACATAATGGGAACTCAATCTACGGAAAATACGACAATGCAATTAAATACAATACAGCCAGCTGCAGGTAGCAAAAAGAATACAAAACGTGTAGGTCGCGGTATTGGTTCTGGCACGGGTAAAACTTGTGGCCGTGGTCATAAAGGTCAAAAATCTCGTTCAGGTGGTTTTACGAAAGTTGGTTTTGAGGGTGGTCAAATGCCACTGCAGCGTCGTTTACCTAAAGTAGGTTTTAACTCACGCTCAGCAAAGTTAAGTGCTGAAGTACGTTTGGGTGAGCTTGCATCAATTAAAGCTGATGTTATAGATCTTGCGTCTTTGATTAATGCGGATATTGTGCCGGCGATTACAAAAAAAGCAAAAGTTATAGATTCTGGTGAGATAACTAAAGCCGTTCAGCTCAAGGGTATCAATGTAACACCAGGTGCACGTAAAGCAATAGAAGCTGCTGGCGGTAAGATTGAGGATGTTAAGTAATTGTTTAGTAGTGCTTACAAACTACTTAGCAAACTATTGACGACTAAGACTTAATGGCGAATAAAGGTAACTTTTCAGAATTAAAACAACGCCTCCTGTTTGTTATAGGTGCGTTGATTGTGTTTCGTATCGGTACGTTTATACCGGTACCGGGAATAGACCCTACTGTTCTGACTATTTTATTCGATCAACAAAAAGGCAGTATATTAGGCGTATTTAACATGTTCTCGGGTGGTGCGCTGAGTCGTATGTCTATCTTTGCGCTGGGTATTATGCCGTATATTTCTGCATCGATTATTATGCAGTTATTGGCGGTCACGGTGCCAACTCTTGAGCAGTTAAAGAAAGAAGGTGAACCCGGTCGTCGAAAAATTGCCATGTACACGCGCTACTTTACTTTAGTGTTGGCAACGTTCCAGTCAATCGGTATATCGATTGCGTTACAAGGACAAAATGTTAGTGGTGCACAACTTGTGCTAAATCCAGGTACTAGCTTTATCTTTACCTCGGCAGTAACTTTGGTAACAGGCACCATGTTCCTTATGTGGTTAGGTGAACAGGTGACTGAACGTGGCATTGGTAACGGTATTTCGATAATTATATTTGCCGGTATCGTTGCCGGATTACCAGCAGCTGTTGGTGGTACATTAGAATTGGTTAGAACAGGTGAGTTACATACATTAGCAACTCTGGTGTTATTTGTCCTTGCAATAGCGGTTACAGCGTTTGTTGTTTTCATCGAAAGAGGGCAACGAAGAATTACCGTTAATTATGCAAAGAAACAGCAAGGCCGTCGCCTTTACCAGGCGCAGAGTAGCCATTTGCCACTTAAGTTGAACATGGCTGGCGTTATTCCACCCATTTTCGCTTCAAGTATTATTTTATTTCCAGCGACAATGGCAAGCTGGTCTGGGCAAAGTGAAGGTATGGAGTGGTTGTCGGATATAGCAGCAAAGATATCACCGGGACAACCGATTTATATTATTTTGTTTGCAGTGGCGATTATATTTTTCTGTTTCTTCTATACCGCATTACAATTTAATGCGCGTGATACAGCAGATAATTTGAAGAAAAGTGGCGCATTTGTTCCAGGTATACGTCCTGGCGAACAGACAGCTAAATATATAGACAAGGTGATGACACGATTAACTTTTGTTGGAGCGTTATATATAACCTCCGTGTGTTTATTACCTGAATTTTTGATTTTATACTGGAATGTTCCCTTTTACTTTGGCGGAACGTCTTTATTGATTATCGTTGTTGTAGTAATGGATTTCATGGCGCAGATACAGTCGCACCTGATGTCACACCAGTATGAAGGTATTATGAAAAAAGCCAAGCTTGATGGCTCTAAAAGATAACAAGCGTTAATTTAGAATAGTTGATTAGAACAGGACTAAAAAAAATGAAAGTACGTGCATCTGTAAAGAAAATGTGTCGCAACTGTAAAATCGTAAAGCGCAGTGGTGTGGTACGTGTAATTTGTACTGACCCTCGCCATAAACAGCGTCAAGGTTAATTGTATAAGTTAATTACGCAGGTTAGTCACTTACGTGGTTAATATTTTATCCTATTGATTTAGGCCCATAATTTTAGTAAAATTGCGCGCTTTGTCGCGAAAAGACGGAAAACATAATGGCTCGTATAGCAGGTATAAACATTCCACCCAATAAACACACTGTTATTGGCTTAAGACACATCTATGGTGTCGGTCAAACACGTGCACAACAAATTTGTGCAGCT
>JAESSQ010000018.1 GCA_016764035.1 Gammaproteobacteria bacterium | reverse complement strand
TTTTTGATGTCGCACAGCTAGATTTTGAAAAACCAGATTTAACGCGTTTCCCTTGTTTACGCTTGTGTTATGAAGCCATTACAATGGGCGGCACAGCAACTATCGTGTTAAACGCAGCTAACGAAATTGCTGTGCAGGCTTTCTTGGATGGACGGATTGGGTTTACTGATATTGCAGTTGTAATTGAGCAGACATTAAAGCTGGCGATTATCACTGATGACGTCAGTTCGTTAAAGCGCATACTCGATGCAGACGTAATGGCAAGAACAATAGCAATGAAATATATTGCTGAAATGTCGTAAATGTAATAAAAATTGTCATTAGCTATAATAATAAAAACGTAACATAAGAAATCGTATCTATGAGTGTTTTACATAACATCTTTTTTTTCATTCTCGCCATTGGTGTGTTGGTCACTTTTCACGAATTTGGCCACTATTGGGTAGCGCGAAAGGCTGGCGTAAAAGTATTACGATTCTCTGTCGGGTTTGGTAGATCTCTTTATACCTGGCGAAGAAAAACATCAGACGGCGACGAGATTGAATATGTCATTGCTGCGATTCCTCTAGGTGGCTATGTCAAGATGCTCGATGAGCGTGAAGGCAATGTACCCGATTCTGAAAAACACCGTGCATTTAATAATCAAAGTATTAGTAAACGTTTCGCTATTGTTTTTGCTGGACCAGCGTTTAATTTTATCCTGGCTGTATTTTTATATTGGGTCGTGTTTATGCTTGGCTCAACAGTTGATAGGCCCTTTGTTGGTGAAACTGAAGCCGGCAGTATCGCTGCTGCTGCCGGTTTTGAAACGAAAGATGAAGTGTTAGCAGTCGGCGGTGCTACGGTTCAGTCATGGAATGAATTCAGACTTGAGATACTAGGTCAGGGACTTGATGGTGGCGATATACCAATAACTGTTCGCAATGCAGATGGTCTTGAATATACGCGTATTCTAGCATTAGGTGATATGAAATTACTGGCGAATGAAGGTGATATTTTTAAACATATCGGTTTCTCACAATGGTGGCCAATACTGCCGGCTGAAATTGGCGGCGTACTTGAGCAGGGTGCTGCGGCAAATGCAGGCTTACAAAAAAATGATTTAGTACTTCAGGTCGATGGCGTCGAGGTAGAGCAATGGCTTTCATTAGTGAAAATAATTCGTGAAAAGCCGAATAAATCAATGCAATTTTTAGTACTGCGTGATGGCGTTGAAATGATGTTAACCGTAGTACCTCAGAACCGAAAAGTTAACGAAGAAAATCAGGGTTATATTGGTGCTTACCAACATATACCTGATACTGTGCGACAACAGCTAGTGCATCATATCGATTATTCGTCGTTGCAAGCCATAACAAAGGCTGTTGTAAAGACTTGGGACATGTCATCATTAACCTTGCGCGTTTTATGGAAAATGGTAACCGGTGAAGCTTCGCTGTCAAACATTTCTGGTCCTATAACTATTGCAACGTATGCAGGCGTTACTGCCAGTATTGGTTTGGTTTCTTTTATTTCATTTCTTGCCGTTATTTCAGTGAGTCTGGGGGTATTGAACTTATTGCCTATTCCTATGCTTGATGGCGGACATTTATTTTATTATCTGATAGAAATTATCAAAGGTTCCCCGGTATCAGAAGCTTTTGAGTTAAGAGGTCAACAAGTTGGTATTGCGATCCTTGCGCTATTAATGAGTGTTGCGATATTTAATGATATTCAACGTTTAGTACAGTAAATGATGGTTCACAGTTGCATGGCGTGTATCATGCGCATCTTTCCTGATGCGCATTCTTTCACCGCAAACATGGTAAATCGAGTCAGGCGAGTTATCCGTCTGTTTTTAGTTTTTATTCTACTTAACAGTATTAGTATATTGTCGGCTCATGCCGATGCATTTGTTGTTGGTGAGATAAAAATTGAAGGCTTAAAAAGATTGCCCGATGGTACGTTATTAAACTACTTGCCTATCGTTGTCGGTGATCCCATCGATGATAACCAGGTCACTTTTGCTATCAGTGAATTATATAAAACAGGTTTTTTTGCCGATGTAAAATTATTGCGTGATGAAGCGATACTGGTGGTTCGTGTTATAGAGCGTCCGTCTATTGCTGACGTGAGCTTCTCTGGTAATTCTGATATTGATGATGATACATTAAAAGGTGCGTTGCTCGATATAGGCGTGACGCGTGGGCAAATATATAACCGTACTTTACTTGAAAAATTAACACTTGAGCTTGAACGCGTTTATTTTAGTCAGGGCAAATACGGCGTAAAAATAAATACCGAAATTACCAACCTTGACCAAAACAGGGTTGATATTGAAATTACTATTTCGGAAGGACAAGTAGCATTAATTAAACATATAAACATCGTCGGTAATGATGTTTATAACGATGATATTTTGTTAGATGATCTTGAATCAGGTGTTCCTTCGGCGTGGTCGTTATTTTCTTCAGCGGATGATTACTCGAAGCCAAAACTCAATGGTGATCTGGAAAAAATTCGTTCATTTTATTTAGACAGAGGTTACATAAGGTTTTTAATCGAATCGACACAGGTATCACTGACACCTGATAAACAGGATATCTACATAACCATCAATGTTTCCGAAGGGCATCGCTACAAAATTTCATCTTCTGATCTAACCGGTGAAATGGTAGTGAACAGGCAGACTATGGACTCGCAGATGCTTACGCGACAAGGTATGTTTTTTTCCAGAAGTTTGATGACAGCGACTAAAAAACGTCTGGAAGATCAGATGGGACGCATCGGTTACGCATTTTCTGAAGTAAAAATAACACCTGTCATTGATGACGAGAAGAAAGAAGTTGCTCTTACGTATCATGTTATTCCTGGTGAAAAAGTTTATGTTCGTCGTATCAATATTCATGGAAATGACAGTACGCATGACAGGGTATATCGACGCGAAATGCGTTTGATGGAAGGTTCAATCTTGGCAAGCAATCTTCTGGAACGTTCGAAAACACGTATCCAACGCTTGCCGTTTATTGAGACTGTCAGTGTCGATACCGTGTCAGTGCCGGGAACAAAAAACCAGGTTGATTTAAAAGTACAGGTAGTAGAAAAACTGGCAGGAAGTTTTAATATCGGCGCCGGATTTTCACAAACACAAGGTTTAATTTTTAGTGTTGGTTTAACACAGGAAAATTTGTTCGGCACAGGGCAGCGACTGTCATTAAATATAAATACCGACAAGGCTAACACGATATATAGCGCGGCTTACACTGACCCATATTACACACTCGATGGAATTAGCCGTACCTTAAGTCTTTCTTTCCGTGATCGTGATGCGGCGGAAGAGCTAATCAATAATTTTCAGACCAATTCTGGTGATATCAATGTAAGTTATGGTGTTCCGTTGTCTGAGTTTAATACGGTAAGTTTTGGTTACGGATTCGGTCACATCAAGCTAACGCCATCGACAACCAATCCGTCGCCTGACGTAATAAACTTTATTGCAGAGAATAATGGTAAAACGGAATATAACAGTCTGTCATTAAATATAAATACCGACAAGGCTAACACGATATATAGCGCGGCTTACACTGACCCATATTACACACTCGATGGAATTAGCCGTACCTTAAGT
>JAESSQ010000195.1 GCA_016764035.1 Gammaproteobacteria bacterium | reverse complement strand
TACCTGTTTCAACATTGGTGCGCAAATCTTTAATACGTGATTGATCTAATACGTAAGAGCGTATCTGACTACCCCAACCGATATCCGATTTTGTTTCCTCTAAGGCCTTTTGATCGGCGTTACGAATCTGCACTTCGCGTTCATACATTTTGGCTTTTAACTGCTTCATCGCGGCTTCTTTATTTTTATGCTGCGAGCGACCACTCTGACATTGCACCACGACATTGGTTGGCAAGTGTGTGATTCGCACAGCAGACTCCGTTTTATTGACGTGTTGTCCGCCTGCACCACTGGCACGGTAAACATCAATTCGCAGGTCTGCCGGATTGATATCAATTTCAATATCATCATCAATTTCAGCTGATACGAATACCGCAGCAAAAGATGTATGCCGACGACTTCCAGAATCGAAGGGTGATTTACGTACTAAGCGATGCACGCCAGTTTCGGTACGAAGCCGACCATAGACATAATCACCAGTGATACTGATTGTTGCACTTTTAATGCCGGCAACCTCACCAGGCGACACTTCCATCAATTCGGTTTTAAAGCCGTGTGACTCACCCCAGCGCAAGTACATTCTTAAAAGCATCTCTGCCCAATCTTGTGCTTCGGTACCACCAGAACCTGACTGTATATCGACAAAGGCATTATTGGCATCCATCTCACCAGAAAACATACGGCGAAATTCTAGCTCGATGACTTTTTCTTGCAGAACATTTAGATCATCGACGATACTTGCGACGCTTTCCTCATCGTCTTCTTCTACAGACATTTCCAGTAGTTCGTCAGCGTCACTTAAACCTGATTCTAGTTCGACGATTGTTACTACAATCTTTTCCAGTCGCGAACGTTCTTGTCCTAGTTTTTGTGCATTTTCCGGATCATCCCATACTCCGGGCTGTTCCAGTTCACGATTAATTTCCGCTAATTCTTCCTCTCGACGATCAAAGTCAAAGATACCCCCTAAGCGAAACAGTACGTTCACGCAGGTCTTTGATCTGGTTGGTTATCGGGTTGATTTCAATCATGGATGCTAGTCTTTTTTAAGTGCAATAATAAGCGCGAATGATACCGGAGAATGCTTATGGATTCACCTGTATTGTTAAATTATGTTGGTGATGTACAGGATGTCTTTAGAATACGACAGGTTTGGGTTTTTTCGCCACGTCGTTGCGAAGATAGATGGGAATGGCCTCAGCAGCTGTTACCGTATTGCCATCTGCAAATTCCTGTACCGCCATTTGCACCATAATGTCAGCAGCTGGCAAACAGTCAGGCAGCATGTTTTGCACGACAATGTCAGCGTTTGACAATAACCTGTCAGCATAAGCCCCCCATCCCGTACCAGCGCCTATCCATGCTTTTTCTTTATTTACCAACACGTCTGGTAGTTGAATCTTATCGGGAGAAATTACCTGCTCTTCACCTACTAATAACCATTGGTTTACTTGCAGAGTGTAAGCCGCCCAGTACACTTCATCCATACGCGCATCGATGGCAACCAATATATTTTCGTTTTGCGTTTCCTGATATGCACGTACAGCGATAACTTTTAATGTCGAAAGAGGTATTACCGGAATATCATGTGAAAAAGCAATACCCTGAACAACCCCTGCCGCAATTCGCAAACCCATAAATGAACCCGGCCCACGACCAAACGCAATAGCATCAAGATCAATGACGGCAAGTCCTTTAGCTTTCAGTAAGTCATCAATCATTTTTAGAATTAAACGACTATGTTGACGCGGCGCTAGTTGGTATGTGGATGTAACTTTATTGCCTGTAGACGCATCACCAAGATATAACGCTGCGGAACATGCTTCGGTAGCCGTATCAATCGCTAAGATGTTCATACCGCTTCCTTAAGTTTATTGTCCGAGCCTTTTTTATGGGTGGTCTTTTTTTGACGAGTACGCTTGCCAACCGTTTGTTCATCGGTGTCAGTTGCTACCAAACGATGTTTAAAGAAATTTTCTACATCGTTAACGTCAGACGTTATTGGCATCGAAGGCAAACTATTTAAAAAGATACGACCGTAAGATTTTTGCTTCAAACGCGGATCACCTATCATTACTACACCCGAATCGTTTACATCACGGATTAAACGACCGACACCCTGTTTTAAGGTGATAACCGCTTGTGGTACCTGAAACGACATAAATGGCTGGCCACCGTTACGTTTTATAGCGTCGATGCGTGCTTGCATAACTGGGTCGGCCGGTGAAGCAAACGGCAATTTATCGATAATGACGCAGGACAAACTTTCACCACGCACATCAACGCCCTGCCAAAAACTTGACGTACCTAAAAGAACAGCATTATCGGTTTCGCGAAATGTTTCCAGTAATTGGTGTTTAGGCAAATCACCCTGTACCAACAACTCGTAAGGTAACATTGTTTTTAGATAATCACGTGCTTTATTCATGGCGTAATAACTGGTGAATAAAACAAAGGCACGGCCTTCACTGGCATGCAATACCGGAATAGCGGCTTGCATTAATTCTTTTGTATACGTTGGCTCAGAAGGCTGAGGTAAATTTTCTGGTAGATAAAGCAGGCTTTGTTTCTGATAATTAAAGGGACTATCCCAAACACCACTATTGTAATTTTCCAGACCAATGTTTTTCGCAAAATGGTCAAACTTTTGGTTTACCTGCAGTGTGGCCGAGGTAAATATCCAGCTACTCGCAAAGTTATCGGTGTGTTTTTGAAAGATCGAAGCCACATCAATCGGTGTCGCATGTAGCATGAAACTTTTTGTGTAGGTCTCAAACCATAATATCGATTGTGCAGACGACTGTGTTGACGAC
Organism: Gammaproteobacteria bacterium; assembly: GCA_016764035.1. Taxonomy (GTDB): domain Bacteria; phylum Pseudomonadota; class Gammaproteobacteria; order SZUA-229; family SZUA-229. The sequence continues at coordinate 2,029 of JAESSQ010000195.1, read as the reverse complement.
GGCTCTGACTCAAAAGGCACGTCATCCGTATTTAAAAAACTGTTTAAACGCAGTTTCATGTTTTGTGCACGCTCGTAACATTGTTCTAAACCACGCGCACGTTCTGCTGCTATATGTAATGCAGCTATCAAATCGTCTAATGTACTAATAAGGCATGATAGTGATTTTTTTATCGCAGGTTTATTTTGTACCTTAAGCCAGGTTTCACGCAGGCCTGCTTCGCCTAGTGTTATTCTAAAATCACGGCCTGCCTTTTCTAATGCTTCGGCATAATCACGCAACTCAAACATGTCAGAGGCGTCATTCACTTGCTCTGCGATGGTATCTCGCACTAAAGAAATCAACTGACGGCTACTGACGGTATTACCAAAAAAGCGTGCCGCGACATCGTATAACTGGTGTGCCTCATCAATGATAAAAGCATCCGCGTGCGGCAGCAATTCGGCAAAACCTTCATTTTTCAATGTCATGTCGGCTAACAACAAATGATGGTTAATCACAACTACATCAGCTGCCTGTGCTTGTTTTCGTGCATTAACGATAAAACATTTATCCCAATAATCACATTCACCACCTAAACAATTATCGGCTGTCGATGTCACCATTGGCCATACATAAGAATCTTCTGCCACACTGCTTAGTTCTGATATATCACCCGATGTGGTTTGTTTAGACCAGTCACTTACGTCGGTTAACACACTGCGAGTTTCACGATTTATAAAACCAAGATGTGGCGCTAATTCAAGACGATGCAGGCACAGATAATTACTACGACCTTTTAACAATGCGGATGTTGATTGCACCGACAACGCTTTTGTGACACGTGGCAAGTCGGTATGAAAAAGTTGGTCCTGAAGATGGCGTGTGCCGGTAGAGATAATGATTTTTTTACCGGACAGCAATGACGGAACAAGGTAAGCAAACGTCTTGCCGATGCCAGTACCCGCTTCTGCTGCTAGCACCTTGCCTTCTTCAATTGCATCCGCGATAGCGTCACATAAGGCAAGCTGATTATCACGCACCTGGTAACCAGAAATCTGTTTGCAAAAGGGGCCAGACTGGCCAAGGTAGTTGGATGCAAGTTTCATGAATCAGTAATAAACGCTATTGATGAATGCTAAAAATTTGTTCGCTACTAAAAAGCTTTTAATGCTTCCATTGCCTGATTAGCGCGATTATATGTTTCTTCGTCATGCAAGATTTCACTGGCTGAGCGGATAAACGACCAGTTTAACGTGCGTAGTAGCGGGCTGGAATAGGCAAAGCTGTTACTGCGTTTTGCCATCTGCACAGAACGTTTTGGAGAACCTGTCTGCAATGCCAGCCATGATAAGCGACTCCATGCCGGTGCATATTGAGGTTTTATCCTGAGCGCACGTTCCAACTTATCGGTGGCCACGTCAAACGCATGGTTTTCGATTAACACATCGGCCTCGTCTACTAGTGCATTGATAGCAGTAAACTCGCCACTGGCATTAAGCCGCCAGGCTTGGTATTTATTGTTACCTGTTGCTTCCAATGTCGGTTCGCCGACAATGCCATCGAGTTTTTCAGTAGAGACACAGGAAATAAGAATAAATGATGCAAGTATGTAAGCAAGAAACCGTAAATTTTTCTGCATAATTATTTTTCACAAATGGGCTGATTCAAGTGGGCTTATTAATTAAAAATATTGTAGAACCAATTTGTCGAATCGCTGTTACTGCAGTCACTTTCCTGCTGTGGCTGCGAGCCCACAATAAAGCTCAATTCTACCGCATTTTCACAACCGTCATCAGACAACAAGCCGTTTTCAAGGTCTATCCAGTGTTTTTCTGTGGTGGACATTTCGGGCGAATAATATGACGCATAAGCAGCGTGTTTGATGATATTTTGCCAGACACGCATCGCACCCGATGAACCGGTAAGTGACGTGGGTTGATTATCATCAAACCCGGTCCAAACCACGGCAACGATATCTGCTGAAAAACCAGCAAACCAGCTGTCTCTCAAATCATCGGATGTGCCTGTTTTACCGGCAACCTGAACG
>JAESSQ010000194.1 GCA_016764035.1 Gammaproteobacteria bacterium | reverse complement strand
GGAATTCAGCTTTCATCTGAAATGGTTTCAGATATTAAAGCAGCTATAACAAAACATGACCCGGCAGCACAGAACGACCTCTATTTTATGCAATATTTGTCAGCGGTGACTGGCTTTGTATTAGCGCATCAAGATGAACCTGGCATGGATAAAAAATCGTTATTGGGTGATTTATCTAGTTTTATTGGTCAGGTATTCGAGCAGATTGAAAAAGAAAATAAACCACCTGAAGATGCATTCGGTGTTTGGAAACCAAGCGATAGCTAGTCATAGCATAAAACTATGGATCTCGACTTTTGGATAGAGCGCTGGGACAATGGTCGAATCGGATTTCACCAGGATACATTAAATCCTTACTTGGCGTATTTTTACGGTGAAAAAGGTACTGATCTTGCACAGCGTGATAAATTAAAAGTTTTTGTTCCGCTCAGTGGAAAAAGCAAAGACATGCTTTGGTTGTCGCAAAATGGTTATCGTGTCTTTGCCGTCGAATGCAGTAAACGAGCCGTTGTTGATTTTTTTGAAGAAAACTCACTCAACTACAAACACGTAGAAAAAGACCAGCGTGCGCTATATCAATCGAATGATCTGGATACACCGATAGAAATATATCAGGGTGATTTTTTTGCTGTTGAAAAAAAAGACCTGGCAGGTGTTACAGATATTTTTGATAGAGCATCTTTAATTGCGCTGCCAGAAGGCATGCGTAAAAGATACGTAGCTAAAATGGCTGATTTACAGGATGCAGGAATACGAACGTTATTGGTTACATTAACCTACGATACTGCAGAAATGAATGGTCCGCCATTTTCACTTTCTGAAAAGGCTGTATATGATTTATATTCAGAGCATTTTTCTATCGAAAAGTTATGTATAAAAGATGTTTTGAGTGAAGAGAAAGGGTTAAGGAGTCGCGGCCTAACTGCATTAACGGAAACGGTGTATAAATTAGTTCGACGATAATGATTTACACTAACGCTTGTACCTAATAAATAATCGTTACAATTCATAAAGAGTAAATTAAATAATGTCATCAGTAATGACTTCGGATAGTACAGCTTCCATAAGCTCAGGTGAACATGGTAATGCAGTCAATCATCATCCTGCTTTTAAATGGATAAGAAATGAACGCATTGATTCGTTAAATTTGACGCTGCAGGAATTTCAGCATATAAAAACCGGGGCATTGCATTATCATATGCAGGCTGAAAATTCTGAAAATGTATTTTTAGTTGGCTTTCGAACTGTACCAATGGATTCGACGGGTGTGGCACATATCCTTGAGCATACCTCTTTGTGTGGAAGTAAGAAATATCCTGTTCGCGATCCGTTTTTCATGATGATACGACGTTCGTTAAACACCTTTATGAATGCCTTTACCAGCAGCGACTGGACAGCCTATCCGTTTGCTAGTCAGAACAAAAAAGACTTTAATAATCTACTGGATGTCTACCTAGATGCGGTATTTTTTACGCGTCTTGATGAACTGGATTTTTTACAGGAAGGGCATCGCATTGAATTTAAAGAGGCTGAAAACGCCGACAGCGACCTGGAATACAAAGGCGTTGTATTCAATGAAATGAAAGGTGCGATGAGCTCACCTGTCAGCGTGTTATGGCAGCAAGTTAGTAAATATCTGTATCCAACATCGACCTATCATTACAACAGTGGCGGTGAACCTCAGGATATACCTGATCTTACATACCAGCAATTGAAAGATTTTCACAAGACGCACTACCATCCGAGTAATGCCGTATTTATGACGTTTGGTGATATTCCTGTTTTCGAGCATCAACTTAAATTTGAAGAACAGGCGTTGTCTTCCTTTGAAAAAATGAATGTGAAAATTTCTGTCAAGCCCGAGAAACGTTATCTGGCCCCCATCATTGTCGAAGAGGCTTATGCCTATGATATTGTCGGTGAAGAGACGATTGAAGATAAAACACATCACGTTATGAGTTGGCTGCTAGGGCCGTGTACATCACTTGATGAAATGATGAAGGCAAATCTTTTGTCACAAGTATTGTTTGATAATAGTTCATCACCGTTGCGCCAGGCACTGGAGAAAACCGATCTAGGCGCGGCGCCATCACCCATGTGTGGGCTTGAAGATTCTAATTATGAGATGTGTTTTCTGTGTGGTATCGAAGGTAGCACTGTCGAAAATGCACAAGCTTTTGAGAATTTGGTCCTGAATGTGTTGATCGATGTCGCCGAACACGGCGTGCCGCACGAAAAAATGGAAGCCGTGTTACATCAGTTAGAATTAAGTCAGCGTGAAGTTGGTGGTGACGGTTACCCCTTTGGCCTGCAATTAATATTAGGCGGGTTAACTGCTGCTATTCATCGTAGCGACCCAGCGTCACTGTTAAATCTTGATACGGTAATCGAATCATTACGTGAAGATATTAAGGATCCGGAATTTATTAAGAACCTGGTGCGTGATTTATTATTGGAAAATCAGCATCGTGTACGTTTAACATTACGTCCAGATGAACATTTAAGCCAACGTAAAGAGCAGGCTGAAAAAACACATCTGGCGACTATTAAGGCCGCATTAAGTGATGATGAAAAACAAGCGATTGTCGATCGTGCCAAAATATTAGCTGACCGACAGATGCAGGATGATGACCCCGGTTTATTACCAAAAGTAGACCTGAGTGATGTACCCGAAGAAATAAAAATACCGCAGGCTATTGTGCAGAAGATTGCTAGTAGCGACGCAAGTGTCTTTCACCAGGGCACAAATGGTTTGGTTTATCACGAAATTATTTGTGAGCTACCCGCACTGACACAGGCAGAATTAAATCTGTTGCCATATTATTCAGCATGCCTTACAGAGTTAGGTTGTGGAGATAAAACTTATCTACAGGTGCAGGAATGGCAGTCAAGTGTTAGTGGCGGCATTCATGCTTCACATAGTATCCGTGCACACACTGATGACGAACAAAAGATACGTGCTTATTATTTATTTGCAGGTAAAGCGTTAAATAGAAATAATAAAGCTCTGGCAGAGTTAATGTAGGAGACCTTAGATAATGTGCGCTTTGATGAAGAAGAGCGCATTGTTGAGCTAATAACGCAAATGCGCACACGTCGAGAACGTAGTGTGACGGGTAGTGGTCATACATTGGCGATGACTGCAGCTGCCAGTGGTTTAAGTCCGGTGGCATTATTGAGCCATCAATTTGGTGGCCTCGCAGGTATTAAATCACTTAAAGCACTTGATGATTCACATACTGAAAAGTCTTCAATCAGTGAGACGCTGCAAATATTTTCTTCCATTCATGAGAAAATTAAAACAGCAGCTAAATCTTATATGCTGACGCTTGAAGCGGAAAAATCCGATGACTATGTCGCCGAATTTGAAAATGTTTGGCAGCACACAAATGCTAAAAGTAGCAAAACATTTTCGTTGCCTGAAATAAAGCAGCAATCAAAACAGATGTGGGTGGCGAATACACAAGTGAATTTCTGTGCAAAAGCATACCCAACCGTTACCATGGAACATGCTGATGCAGCGGCTTTATCTGTATTAGGTGGCTTTATGAGAAATGGTTACCTGCATACGGCTATTCGTGAGCAGGGTGGTGCTTATGGTGGTGGAACAACACAGGATACTAATATAGCGGCGTTTAAATTTTATTCGTACCGTGACCCGCGTTTAACAGAAACACTGCAAGATTTCGATAATG
>JAESSQ010000193.1 GCA_016764035.1 Gammaproteobacteria bacterium | reverse complement strand
TTTTTCGTTATATTCAAAAGTTTGATTTAGCGTGTGGATACTTTCAGGCGGGTTTAATGCCAGTTGTATAATGGTGTTGTCGCTAAGGATTTTTCTGCGCGTTTTATTTTTCTGTTGTGCAATTTCTTCTCGCCAAAGTGCTATTGATTGAACGACAGCTAGTTGCTCTGTGTTTAATTTTGTTGCACCTTTGACACGACGCCAGAGTTTGTCGATATTGACTTGAAAGTTATTGCGCGAGAACTTGCTGCATTCTTCCGTTAGCCATGATTGCCTTTCGCAGGTGTGTAGCTTTTTATCCATGCAGTTATGTAACTGATAAAGGTATAAAACGTCATCACCAGCGTACTGAATCTGTTTTTCTGTTAATGGTCGTCGCAACCAGTTAGCTCGTGTTTGTGATTTATCAAGTTGTACGCCCAGCTCATTTTCGACTAGCGAGGCATAACCAATTTGATGATGATCGGTGAGTAATGCATTGGCTATTTGTGTATCGTATATAGCGTTTGGAATATCGCCCAGGTAATAAAAAAGTACTTCAATATCTTGTGAGCAAGAATGAAATATTTTGGTAATGTTTTCGTCGAGTAGTAATTGCTTTAATGCGGGTCGTGCGTCAAAAGCGAGAGGATCTATACAGGCAACGATAGTATCTGTTGCAATCTGTACCAGTGCTAATTCTGGGTAATAAGTTGTTTCCCGAAAAAATTCTGTGTCGACAGCGATTAAATTTTTACCATCTAATTGCGCAAGCAGTGCATCCATCTGGCTGGATGACTCTATTAATAAAGGTTTCATTAAATTAAATAATTTTTATGTGCTGGCTTTGGGTTGTAATAATTCAATCTCATATCCGTCAGGGTCAGCGACAAAGGCCAGTAATGTTGTGCCTGCATTCATTGGGCCTGGCTCGCGAATTATTTTTCCGCCTTGTGCACGTATTTTTTCTGCCGCCTGGTAAACATCGTCAACCTCTATGGCAAGATGGCCGAACCCTGAGCCCAGGTCGTATTCTTCAGTATCCCAGTTGTAAGTAAGCTCCAGTGCGGTGTGATGTTTTTCATCACCGTAACCGAGAAAAGCGAGACTGAATTTACCGTCCGGGTATTCTTTCTGCCGCAGCAAGGTCATGCCAAGTATCTCGGTGTAGAATTTTATTGAACGTTGCAGGTTGCCAACGCGTAACATGGTATGAAGTAATCGCATAGTAACTCTTTGGTTTTAAGTTTTTAATACTTTATGTTTTGTTTGCATAAAATCTTTATGGGGTACATGCAGCAGGTCAGATAAACGACGCAGGAGATGCTCTTCGTATTTGTCCAGTTGATGGTCAGCATAAGCGAGTTGCCAGAGATCTTCAACAAGTTGAATTTTTTGCTGCTGAGTGTAGTGCGTATTGAGTAATGTGGTGAATTGGTAGTAGTCTGTGGCTTTATGTTTTTCTGTATGAGCGAGCTCGATTAACGATTGTGTCTCGGTCGCGTCGAGCGTGAATCGTTGTTTCAGTATCTGGCATAGTTTTTCGCTTTCTTCAGCGGTTACCTGTTCATCGACGTGTAGCATTTCTACCATTAAAGCGGCGGTTGCCATCTGCAAACGATGCTCTAATGGTTTTTTAGATTCGGCCGTTTCTTTCAGGTACTGATCAAAAAATTTTTGTAATTTTGTTAGCATGTGAAAATTAATTGTTAGCTTGTGAGTATCGTGCGTCAAAATATTGGAGCACTTTATTATTTAGTTAGCAATAAAGTGTAGCGTTCTTTTTGTTTGTCTGTAGCGCTGATAAAAAGTTCGCGTTAGTAAATACGTATTAGTAAAAATGAATTAGTAACGATAACGCTGTTGTCGTTGGTAATGACGTAACTGGCTCATGAAATGACGTCGGTAGTACAGTACAGCGCTATAACCGTTGGCTTTTATATCAATAATTTTCCAGTCATTTCTGTCAAGTCGCATACGAAAATCTAGACGTATCGTTAAGGCGTCAGGTCGATAGATACTGGTACTTACAAAAGCCTCGCCATAACCTCGATATCGTGCAGGATAAAAGCGAATGCGTGTGTTTTTTGCATCGAAACTACCCAGATGTTTTGACAGGCTAGATAAAAAAGTTTCACGTAGGTTGCGCTGAAAATCTGCTTTGTCTTCATCGCTCATGTTGCGGGCATAGTGACCGGTAATCCAGTGTGACATGTTATTGAAGTCGAAATGCGGGATAATTTCGCTTTCAATAAAAGCTTTCAACTGCATGGGATGTATTTTATTTGCGTTGCCGCTAAAAGACGTTATTTTATTCAGCGCTGTTTTAATGACATGCCCTGGGTCGGCTTGTGTGGTAGCAGTGATTTGTGATGGTGTGCTTTCAGAGGCAGTATAAGCCAGTAACCAGGGCGAAAAAAGAAAAAGGGAGGCAAAAATGGTTATACGCAGCATGGAATGTCTCATTGATATCACCTGTTTTGTTGTATGGCCAATAACATCTAGACGCGATGTAATAGCGTGACATGTTTTTACTATGATAACAGGAATATATCGTGGAACAATAGACAGCGTCTTTACAATACAGCTAATCGATATCAATAAAATTTAGAACGAGCGATACGTTTTATTTTTACTTTACTGGTTTTGCCAAATACCGTTACACGGGTAATGATGGGGGCATTGCTGCGGCAGTCATCTTCAAAAGGCGTCCGTTGTTTGATAATGACATTATAGTGATTGACGGTAAAAGCTGACGATATGGACGCGCCACAAGTACCGCTAAGGTTTCTGTTAAATACTTCTGGCTCGATTGTTACGGTGTAATCACCAGAACTTAAGCTACAGGTTTTCTTTATTTTTTTGGTTTTTACAATGCGCGTACGTGTTGTCGAGCGATCTATCTCTAGTAGATTCCAGGGGGAATAGGTGCCTTCGGCATCAGAGTAATTGAAAGCAGCACCGGCGTCACCTATTAGCAGAGAATTGGTTAAGGTAATAATGTCGGCGTCCACGTCACATTTGTAAGTGACGACAGGGTAGATGGTTTCAGATGCGAAAGCACCAGTGATGTATACGGTGGATGTGAAAATAAGTGTGAATAATTTTAGATTGGTCATCTATCGTTCTCAAAAGTCATGCTTTCCCTGTCTGTGATTTATTGGATTGCTTTGTTTTGTGGAATGAATTTATATTCAAAACAAAAAGTATAGCTAAAATCCGATTATTATCTGAAGATACTTTAATTAATGTTCATTTGTCCTGTGGAACCCCCCGCACCTTAAAATATTTCGGTAAGTTTTTGTTTCGTTGGTTGGCTGCCAGAAGCAGTGTGCACGTAGCGGTCCTTTTATAATAGTAATACATATCACAAGACATCGTTATGCTGCAAGCCCATAGGGCTGAACGACATCGGATCAAATAAGTTTATCGCCCAACGTGTTTGGCGTTAGTGGTTGTTTGCGCGCCAATATTTTTAGTCAGTAGCTGTAGACCAAGCACGTAAAAATAAAAACCTAACTTAAAGTTGCATTTTAAATATACCTTATGATAAGGTGCGCTCTCTTTTGATACATTTGAAATATATATTTAGGAGGAATGCAATGAGTAGTTTATATGAACGTATTGGTGGACAGGGTGCAGTCGATGCTGCGGTGGATATTTTTTATCGTAAGGTACTGGCTGATGAGCGCATTAGCGACTATTTTGATGGCGTCGATATGGAAGAGCAAATCAATAAACAAAAAGGTTTTCTTACCATGGCATTTGGTGGTCCCAATGAATACACCGGTAAATCGATGCGTGACGGGCACGCTCACCTGGTAGAGCGCGGTTTAAATGATAGCCATGTTGATGCTGTTATTGAAAACCTGGGTGCAACCTTGCAAGAACTAGGTGTTGCTGCAGCCGATATACAGGAAGTGGCTGATATTGCTAACAGTGTTCGCGATGATGTGCTGAGCCGATAAGCATAATGGCTTATATCGTTTTTGATGATGATCGCATCGATATCGAGCCGGGGCAGACGGTATTGTCTGCCCTGCTCGATCAGGGGCATTACATACCGCACAGTTGCCGCTCGGGTATCTGTCAAACATGTTTGATGCAAGCCACCGATGGTGAGGTGCCCGCTGCTGCACAAGCCGGTCTTAAAAACACATTGGTATCACAAGGTTACTTTTTAGCCTGTTGCTGTAAACCAGAAACCCCGTTACATGTTATTACTGCACCAGATAAGAATATACGCCATGCAGTAAACGTTATATCTCACGACTTGCTTAATGCGCATGTTTTACGTTTACGTTTAGAACGGCCGGATAATTTTGACTACCATCCTGGTCAGTTTCTTACTGTCTGGAAAGAGGATACGGTAGGGCGAAGTTATTCTTTGGCGAGTGTGCCTGGTATCGATAATTATCTAGAGCTGCATATTCGTCGTATGCCAAATGGAAAAGTAAGCAATTGGTTGCACGATGACATTGACGTCGATGACGTGTTACACGTTCAGGCAGCGACGGGAAATTGCTTTTACACGCCAGACGCACCAGAGCAAAAAATGATACTCGCCGGTACAGGTACAGGGTTGTCACCTATTATCGGCATTGTACGGGACGCATTACAGCAGCAGCATCGTGGCGAGATTCATCTGGTTCATGGCGCGATGAAAACGGATGACCTGTACCTGCATCAGACCCTACAGGATTTAGATCAACGTCATAATCAATTTTTTTACCATACGAATGTATTGCACGCTGATGAAGATCATCCGTTATATGATGCAATGTCGCTTGACCAAAAACTGTTGCACATTGGTGAGGACTTAACGGATTGTCGAATATTTTTATGTGGTGATCCCAACTTGGTCAATAGTTTGAAGAAGACCATGTTTATGGCAGGTGCAAGCATGAAGAATATATATGCGGATCCTTTTATTGCGGCTTATGATTAAACACATGAATTGTAAAACTAGACAAAGACTTATCTGTTACGCTGCATAACTATGCAATTAACTCATTACACCGACTACAGCCTACGCGTGCTTATTTACCTTTCTTTGCAGGACGGTCATCAGCGTATCACCATTGCGAATATCGCTGAAAAT
>JAESSQ010000192.1 GCA_016764035.1 Gammaproteobacteria bacterium | reverse complement strand
CTCTTCAGTATCGTTGGCAATAAAGTACTGTTGAATTTCAACCCGATACGATTCAAGAAAATATCGTATATAGGCGACGACAGGGTATAGACGGTTCAAGTTATGGCGGCAGAAGTAGATGTCGTAAAAACCAATGACGGTGTAAGCGCCTGTGATAATTAGTAACAGGATACTTATGACGCTTGTCGTTTGGCTGTATAAATAAACAGTGCTTATATTACCCAAACTTGCGATAAGCCAATACGTTTTTTGCATTATAGTCATAATGCCTCCTTGTTTTTATTGCGAGTTTAATTACTTTGCTATCATGTTGTTACTGGTTCGACTATTTGCCTCTGCTAAATAATTTAGTCTTAAATGAGATAGAAGGTTTGAATTTAATCTTACTACCCTTTTATAATTTTTTTTGCCCCAGTTTTTATTTGACAAACTTTTTGATAGCGGCGATCGTTTTGTGCGTAGAAAGATAGTTACATGATCACTTACTGTCCCGTTAACTTTTTTTGTCATTTCGACCAAAGGGAGAAATCCTGTTCTACCTCAACTTAAGATCTCTCACATTCGTTCGAGATGACACAAATGGCTTAACCCGGCTTCATGTCTCAATAAAGTCATTTTGTAGGTAAGTGCTTACATGACTGATTCTACTGCATATTTATTTACTGTTAACGGGGCAGTCTGTTACATGATAATAATTTATAATGATAACTCTACTATAAAAATTTCTCCGTAGGAAACGGCGAATCAATTAGGTCAGGTTAGATGAGTATTTATACACGTCAAAGTGTGAATTGAGTTTTTTTGATTTGGCAGAGAGGAAGACTGTCGCACTTTATTCATAACATATTGATAATATTATAGTAATATATTGCATTCGGTTTCTATATACAGTTTAATATACGGCTTATAACTGAAAATTATGTATTTTTTCATGGTTAAAGTTCTTTTGAGTGGTTGTATTTAACGTCAGTTAGCGACCCAAAGCAGACTGTTGCAAGATAAGTTTTGAGAGGCTGCTAACACCACAGGCTGTGTGAAAACTCCATCAAGGATATAATAAGTCTTTCCAAAGAGGACGTATCTAATGAGTGGATTCATACAGGGCGAAGCCCGGCACCAGACCACCTTATTTCCCGAAGCACTCGACGATTACATCACAGAAGAAAATCCAATTCGTGTTATCGACGCTTTTGTCGATAACATTGATCTTGCAGGCTTGGGATTTAAAACCATCCCTGCTGATACAGGTCGACCTGCCTACCACCCATCGACGATGCTCAAGTTGTATATCTACGGTTACTTAAATCGCATTCAGTCATCACGTCGTCTGGAAAGGGAAACGGGTCGTAACGTTGAGTTAATGTGGTTATTAGAGCGGTTGTCACCCGACTTTAAAACCATTGCCGATTTCAGAAAAGATAATAGTAAAGGCATTAAAAATACTTGTCGCACATTCATTGAGCTTTGCCGCCAAATGAATATGTTTACCGATACGGTAGTCGCCATTGATGGCAGCAAATTCAAGGCAGTTAATAACAGTAAAAAGAACTTCACTCCATCGAAGTTAAAGTTTCATAAAGATCGATCTGAAAAGCATCTTGCGCAATACTTAAAACAGCTTGATGAAGCCGATAAAAACGAGCGTCAATCAGTTGAGAATATTGTCATTAATGACAAAATAACCTGGCTTAAAAAGAGACTGGTTGATTTAAAAGCGATGGAAGAAAGAGTGAATAATCATCCTGAAAAGCAGGTGTCTATCACCGATCCTGACTCCCGACTGATGAAAACGAAAGGCATGAGTCGTCTCGTTTGTTACAACATACAAAGCGCCGTTGATAGCAAGCACCACCTTATTGTTGCCCATGAAGTGACGAACAAAACGGATAGAGGGCAGCTGTGTCGGATGGGTATACAGGCGCAAGCAGCACTAAAGGAAAAGAAAATCACAGTGATTGCCGATAAAGGTTATTACAGTGGTGTTGATATAAAAAATAGCCAAGATGAAGGGATGGCTGTTATGGTTCCCAAAGGTGATACCTCGGCGAGTGAGAAAAAAGGTATTTTTAATCGCTCGTTGTTTAAGTACGATGTAAAAAAAGATGTTTATACCTGTCCTGCAAACAAGGCGCTGAGCTATCGTTTCACTAGCTTTGAGAAAAAAATGAATCTCAAGCGGTATTTTTTAGATATTTTTACTTGTCGTGCCTGCGACTTAAAATCGCAATGCACAACAGGTAAGGGTCAGCGAAAAATTATACGTTGGGAACATGAAGATAAAATTGAAAACATGGAAGCTTTAATGGCTTCTACACCGAATAGCATGTTGATACGAAAGCAAACGGTAGCGCATCCATTTGGAACGATTAAATCATGGATGGGTTCAACGCATTTTTTAACCCGGCGTTTTAAAAACGTCAGTACGGAAATGAATCTTCATGTGTTGGCTTACAACCTGACAAGAATGATAAAAATTAAAGGTGCTCAGCGACTAATTTGTGAGATGCAGACTCAGTGAGTCTTGGCTTACTCTGCTTTTTGTTTTTGCGCTCTATTAAGACAAATATAAAGAGATTGCAGCACCTATAAATTTTGATCGTATGCTTTATGAGTTTAAGAAGTATGTCGCCAGCATGATCAGGTGTTGCCAGAAGGTAAGTTACAGTTGTGTATTTACAGTTAAGTGAGTTTTCACACAGCCTGACCACATAGACGACACCTAGGCATTTAGTCTGATAGAGGAAAAATACGGAAAAGCAGACGTTAAATAAATTAGTTTGTGTGCGTGAATATCTTCCCTATTTCAATAAAGTAATGACGCCAGAGTAACAGGTGGCGATCTTGAAACGGTTATGAGTAACACTTAAATGGTGTGAGATAATAATTTACCCAAAAGAGTAAAGAGTATATGGATATGTAAGGTATAATATTCTTATGAAAATCATACACATCGAAGACCATCTTATGTTCGCACAGGGGCTTATGCTGCTTGCTGAACAAGAATGGCCTGATGTAGATTGGATAATAGTATCTACGGTTAAGGAAGCCTACGAGCTACTAGAAAATCATCACGATGTAGCGTTAGTATTATTAGACCTCACTCTGAGCGACGTAAATGGTATTAGCTTTCTTCGGCAATTACGTTTAAATAAATTGGTCTTTCCTGTAGTTTTGATGACGGCATCCATTGATTTGGTTGAAATTAAAGAGGCTCTAGAAGAAGGTGCCATGGGGTTTATCCCTAAATCTTACAGTGGAAAACAAGCGATTGACGCAATAAAGATATCTTTAAATGGTCAGCCATTTATACCGACAGAATATAAATGGGGTTTACAACGAGTTGGTAAGAGAGGCGGTGAAAAAAGGCAAAAGTTGGCAAGAGCGTATTCCTTAACCAGTAAACAAATGCAAGTTCTTGAGCTAATGTAGCATGGACTAGCGAATTTGGAAATAGCGGAACAACTTGATGTAAGTGATAATGCAATAAAGTATCATATTAAAATTCTATATCGTTCGTTTGAAGTAGGGAACCGTGTCGAATGTATTCGTTATGCAGAAAGTAAAGGGTTAATCTAGATTATCCTTAGATAGTAACTTTTGGATGTTTGCACGCAACACTGCGGGTGAAACAGGTTTTTGTAATAAAGGGTGTCCTGTATCGGCAATTTCATTAAGTTTTAGTGAGGACGTATCGCCAGTAATTATGATGGCAGGAATCTTGCTATTAAAATACTTTCGTATTTTAATAATTGCTTCTGCACCTGTTTCATTTATAAGTCGGTAATCACAGAGTAGAATATCTGGTTGCCAGTGCGCGGTACTACTTTCATTTATTATTTCTGATGAAGTGCTGTATGCGCGAGTATTGCAGTCCCAGGTGTCTAGTAGGGTAGTAAGTGATTCCCTTACATCAATTTCGTCGTCGATAATAAGCACATTAAGATTAGCAATGTCCCAATGATCTGTTGATTCTGATTCCCTGGTGATGACAAGGTTTGAATTACTAGTTGGTAGCGCTATAGTTATCGTGCTACCTGAATTTAATGCTGATTCGAGTGTTAACTCTAAATCCATGGCGTCACATAGACGTCTAACAATGGCTAATCCTAGTCCTAATCCTCTTCTTCTGTCACGCTCCTTGTTGCCTACTTGATAGAATTCATTAAATACATTTTCATGTTCAGAAGCATCTATACCAATGCCTGTGTCACTGATAGAAAGAAGGGTCTTGCTATCATGTTGTTTGGTACTGATTGTAACGCTGCCCTTATGCGTGTAGTTCAAAGCATTGCTCAATAAGTTTTGAATAATACGTTCTAGTTGAATTGGGTCGGTATTTACAACAGTTTTTATTTTTGGGAGCCTAAGGGACAAGTTTTTATCGGCGAATTTATTCTGATATGAGTGACGTTGTTTTTCTAATATTTCATCGAGATAAAAATGTTCAGGAATGATGGTGATCTGATTAGCGTCAAGTCGAGAAATATCTGATAAGGCAACAAGTAGGTCTGAAAGACCATTAATGCTTTCAAGTGTATGTGCAATAAGTATTTTGTGTTTTTTTCGATCCTCTATTTCATCTAGGCTGCTTACAAAATAGTTTATAGCTTGTACTGGTTGGCGCATATCATGATTTACTGCAGCCAAAAATTGCGTTTTTTCACTATTCGCCTGGACTGCATCTTCGCGATTGACTTCTGATTCATCCAATGCGGCTTCAAGTTGTTTCCGAAGTTTTATGCCATTAAGTTGGGTAATATAAGTTGACCGGCTAATAGATAATAAAATGACAAGTGATGCTAACGGGAATAAAGCTAACGTTTCGTGGTGAAGTATATCTAATGTGTAAACACGCCAGCTTAAAGTAAGCATTACAGGGATGCTTACGAGTGAATAAAATAGCGGGAATATAGAAAGGATTAATGTGGAAATGGCAGCAAACATGGTAATCACAATTATCGCACCTGTCACCTGAATGATAGTTAGTGCATCGCTGATAAGAAAAACAGCATAAATCCAGCAGGTGGAACTTGTTGCGATAAAAAATGATGCGACTGGGAGTAAGTATTTTTCAGGATATGTTTTGATTAGTTTAACGTTGAATTTATACCCAAATAAGCCTGCGAATACTAAAGATGAGTTCCACACGCCCCATATAATAAGCTTGCTAGTCTCTACGCTTCCGTAAAGTAGCCATATAAATTGTATCGGCAATAATATTAATGCCAAAAACTGTATCGAGTCATCCGACGTCGTTAATAGTAGGCGTTCTCGGATGTATGGATTACTTCTTTTCATAATGATGTGTTTTATCAGAGTTTCCCTGGTAAATAAACAAAACGTGAACGCCCTCACGAAATTATTTTAATTTGTCTACCCATTAGTGTAATCAGTACTTAAATCTCACTACTAAGATTGTTTCTACATGGTGGTCGTTGTTAATTGTACCAATCATAAGCAACAACAATTTTATGTTTATTATTTAGAGGTTTATTATGTTAAGGAAATTTTTATACTCATCTATAGCTGTTTCGTTAGTCAGTTTACAGGCTTGTAGTGGCGGTTCTAGTGATACACCTGTTAACTATACAATCGGCGGTTCAGTCACGAATTTAAGTAGTACAGGTCTGGTGTTACAAAATAACGGTGGTGATGACTTATCTGTAGCAGGTACCACGTTTGAATTTGCTACAGCACTTGTGGATACGACAGCTTATGATGTTGCTGTGTTAACCCAGCCAACAAGTGGTGATTGTGAAGTAAGTGAAGGTGGCGGCACGATTAATGCTGCAAACGTTACAAATGTGTTAGTGACTTGTCGGAATTGGAGCGCATCAGCATTAATTGAAACTGATACAGTAAATGATGCAATTAATCCACAAATAGCTATTGATGCGGCTGGTAATGCGACTGCAGTATGGCCACAAGGTGATGGTACGCGATTTAATATCTGGAGTAACAGATATACGGCGGGTAGCGGATGGGGTACGGCTGAGTTAATCGAAACTGATAATACGGGTAATGCAGATGCCCCTACAATTACTGTCAATGCTGCTGGTGTTGCGATTGCTATTTGGCGACAATTTGATGGAACACGTTTCAATATATGGTCTAACCGATATGTAGTAGGTAGTGGTTGGGGCACTGCAGAACTGGTAGAGAATGATAATACTGGTAGTGCACTTGACCCGAAAATTGCTATGGATACAAATGGCAATGCATTAGCGGTATGGCCTCAGGGTGATGGTGTTGAAGATAATATATGGTCGAATCGATACGTAGTAGGTACTGGATGGGGTACACCAGAAAAAATAGAGTCAACGAGTATTAATGCTAAAGAAGCTCAAATTTCGATGGATGCTTCAGGTAATGCACTGGCGGTGTGGGTCCAGCCTAGTACTGCTCAGGAGAGTGCCTGGTCAAATCGTTATGTAGTAGGTAGTGGGTGGGGTACGGCTGTGTTGATTGAAACTGATAGTGCGGGTTCGACAAAAAATCCACAAATTGCAGTCGATAATAATGGCAATGCATTGGCGGTATGGGGCCAGTCGGATGGTACTCGTGACAATGTTATGGCAAATCGGTACACGGTCGGTAGCGGTTGGGGCACGGCTGAATTAATTGAGACGGATAATGCTGGAAATGCGACTGATCCACAAATAGCTGTCGATGCAGGTGGTAACGCACTAGCCGTTTGGGGGCAGTTCGATGGTTCTGCTGATAATATTATGTCAAATCGTTATACAACAGGTACTGGCTGGGGTACTGCTGAATTGATTGAAACTGAAGATTATGAGGCATTCCTCCCGAAAATTGCTTTTGATGATTCAGGAAATGCAATCGCCATTTGGCTACAGGAGGATGCAAATCAGCAACGTAGCTGGGTTAACCGTTACACAACCACTGTTGGGTGGGGGGTGGCTGAGGTGATTGATGACGGTATTAATATTGCTTATTCACATCAAATTGCTATTCTAGGCAATGGTAATGCAGTCGCTGTTTGGGTTGAATATGATGGGTCGGCGGTACAGCATATTTTTGCTAATCAGTTTGAGTAAAGTAATGCTTGTGTGATTAGAACCAAACCGCCCTTGTTAACAAGGGCGGTTTTTTTAATTACCAGATACTGCTCAGCATAATGTGAATGATAAGTACGTCTAACTCGATGGTGGCATTAGAGCCAAATGGCAAACTGTTATTGGTATATGTCTTTTTTTCGGACAGTTGATATTCAATCGCGGTACTTAAATGCAAACCCTGATTAAAGCTATAGCGGTATCCAGCTGTTATATGTTTGGTTGCAATGGCTGAAAGAGTCGGTGATTCGAAATTTTCCGGAACGGGATTATTTGCAATATTAAAGCCAAATCGTATCACGGATTTATCGGTGTTTTTATATTCTGAACCGATAGCCAGTACGGTTTGATTCTCCCAGTTGAGCGGTTGTGATTGCGATATGGTTACAGGTGCAAAATCATTGTCTGGATTGCTTAGATGTATAAACGTTGCTTTGGCTGCACTACGCCAATTTAACCAGCTAATATCTACAGCAAAAAACCACTTTTCACTGTACTGGTGAGATAAGCCAACGCCAATCTCTTGAGGTAAATTTAATCCACCTAAACTAGCATTACTGTAATTGACTTTACCTAAGCCTAATGCAGTGAAGTCCATCGTTGCGTTGCCATTATCTAGCGTTAGCTCGGTTTCACTCGTATAAGCTATTCCCAGTTTGGTGTTTTTATTGAGACGATGCATCAACCCTAATTTAAGAGCAGGTTCAAATGTAGATGCGTCGCTTACTTTTAAGCCATAAAATGATTGTTCACTAGTTGGTCCATTAAAAGAAGTGTTTGGAAAAAACTCTTGACTGCCCGTAGCGTATGTTATTAATACAGTAACACCTAAAGATGTCTCTGGATTTACTTGCCAGGCAAGACCCGGAGTAAATCGTATGATAGCCAACTCCGAACTTAGTGTATCCTCGGTGCCGAAAGCAGTGTTCATATTTTTGTATTTAGCGCCAATGCCACCTTGCACAAATAAACCTGCTCCCCAAGTTAGTGTGTCATTTTTTAATTTATTCGCGTATGCGAACTCTATAAAACTACCGCCAACGTCAGCTTTTATGTTATTTCCGAAAACGTCTGTATGTTTAGTATTATTAGAACTTGCGTGTGCCGCATAAATATCAAGTTGGGAGTCCTGAATTTGACTTAAGCCAGCAGGGTTAATGTTTAAGGCGGAGCTATCACGAGCTACTGCAAGATCAGCGCCTCCCATACCGACTGATTCAGTACCAAAACCGATGAGGTTTATTCCATTGGCAGCCAAACAGTAATGTGGTGCTAATATCAGTGAAACTATTCCTAAGTTACTCTTTAGTGTAAACATGTGCGTATATTAATAGACTTTTATAAACAATATTTACCCTAATGGGTAAAAAAGAATGCTTCATACGTGACTTGATGTTGTATCAAGTTAATGTCCGCTGTTGTCACGCTGATAAATCATAGAAAAGATTTTCCAAGGCCCGAAATGTGTTGGCTTGTGACTAGGGCATGAGTTCGATACCAGAGTACGACTATATTTTTTACAGCCTACTTTCAATGTCTTCTGACTGCAGATCTTGCCGTTTATGTACCACAGCTAAAATAATAATATCATCTGCACTGACCTCATAAATTATGCGGTAAGTATAAATGGGTAATTCTCTAATTTTATCGTCTTTTAGTTCATCAACCACTTTTCCAATACGTGGCAAGCCATCCAAAATGTCTGGTTTAGCCGCTATATTTTGTGTAACGCGTTTCGCGTAAATCTTAGAGTCGTAAGCAATGGAGTCGTAAATTTGTCTTAAATCATTTTTTGCGGGCAGAGTCCAAACTACCATTTATCAATCTCTTTCTTCATGTCTTCGTGAGAAATCGTCTGATTATCCTCAGCAGCTTGCTGGCCT